>CATKYP010000056.1 GCA_949840855.1 uncultured Bacilli bacterium
TTTTTAATATTATTAAAATATTTTTCTTCTAATTCTATAACTTCTAAACTAATTTTTTCTTCAATTCTAGCAAGAGCTTTTAATTCGTCTGCTGTTCCACTAGCAATAATTTTTCCTTTATCTAGTATTATTATTCTATCACATAATATTTCAACTTCTTCCATATAATGAGTTGTATAAATAATAGTAGCTCCCTTTTCTTTAAGGGCTTTAATGCCATCTAAAATATTATTTCTACTTTGAGGATCAACTGCAACAGTAGGTTCATCTAAAAATATTAATTTTGGTTTATGTGCAATACCACAAGCTATATTTAGTCTTCTAAGTAAACCGCCTGATAATTGTTTAGGATAAAATTTTTTAAACTCATTTAGTCCTACTAAGCTAATAGCTTCTTCTATATATTTTTTTCTTATTTCTTTCTCTTTTATATAGAGTCCACAAAAATAGTCTAAATTTTCTTCTACTGTTAGTTCATCAAATACTGCTATATCTTGGAATATTACCCCGATATTCTTTTTTATATCATAGGAGTTTGGGGTCATTTCTTTTCCAAATACTCTTATTTTTCCTTTACTAAAGTTTAATAGTGATAAAATACAATTTATAGTTGTAGATTTTCCACTACCATTAGGACCTAAAAGTCCTAAAATTTCTCCTTTTTTTACGAAAAAAGATAAATTATCTATTGCCTTTAATTTTTTATATTCTTTAGTTAAATTTTCTACTTCAATAATATTTTCCATTTTTTCTCCTTTTTTTTAATAGTATTTTTTTCTTTTCATAATGTGGATTTTCCTTATAATATATATTGAAAAATTCTGAATCTTCATTAATCATTAATTCATCATATTCATATGTTTGTTTCCAAGAGGATTTTTTTAAACTTCTATTAGCACTTTCATTGAAAGGACTTGTATTAGCAATAAAACGCTTTATATTAGGATACTTTTCACCATATATTTTGACAATTTTATCTGATGCTATAGAAGCGAGACCTTTACCTCTATATTCACTTAAAATAGCAATATCTATAGATAGACTATTATCTATAAAACCTTTCAACTTGAAAAGACCAATAATTTTTTCATTGTATAATATCCCATTAACATCCTTGTAATAAAAACTCACATAGTTAAGATCTTCTTGTTTTAACAAATCATAAACTATATTAAATTGCTCTTTAGATATTTTTTGTAAAGTAATATAGCTTTCCGTAATCATAATTATCCAGTCCTCCATCTAAACTCCTATATTATATACATTTAGTTAAAATTAGCAAATATATTTTCCCAAAATATAAATTTAGTTGAATTAATCATTATAATTAGTTCATTGCTCTCTTAAACATTTTTTCTAAGTCATATTTGGTATAAGTAATAATTGTTGGACGTCCATGCGGACAATTGAAAGGATTATCACATTTACTCAAGGTATCTAACAAATATTCGGCTTCTTCTAAATTAATATAATCATTTCCTTTGATGGACATACGGCATGCCATTGTAGCAGCAGTGTGATCAATAAATTTTTCTTTGTCAAAGTCTTCTAGTGTAGCAACAATTTCAAAAACTTTTAAAATGTCATCTTTTGTTCTTTCATCTTTTATGAATGTTGGATGACTTCTTATAATAAAAGTATTAGTTCCGAACTCATCTATTTCAAAACCGATACTCTCTAAAAGCGGTAATTTATTTTTAATTATTATATATTCAGTTGGAGAAAATTCTAAAGAAATTGGTACTAGTAATGGAATTTTTTCTATATTAGGGTTTAATAATGATTTGAGACATTTTTCATAATTTATTCGTTCAGCTGCTGCGTGTTGGTCAATTATATACATACCATCCTCATTTTCTGCTATGATATAAGTCTCATATACAATTCCTCTTGGTATTATTTTCTTCATTTTACTAGAGCTAGTTGAAATATCTTCTATTAGTTGTAGCTGCTCCTTTTTTGTTTTTCTCTCTCCATATATATTTTTTTCTTCATCAATTTCATAGTCCTCAATGATTTTTGATGAGAAATTTTCTTGAAATTTTTCTGTTAAGTCTTTTATAAAAGATTTTTCACTTTCTAATATTTCATCCTTTTCAATACTATTTTTATTATTGTTTATTATTTCATTTACTGAAAAACTTGATCTAACTGTTGCCTCTGGTATTAATAATAACTGCTTGATCTTTTTGCTTATAGTTTCTTTTATTAATTCCTTTAAAGTATCCATTTTCGAAAATTTAACATCCATTTTTGTAGGGTGAATATTTACATCTACTAAGATAGGATCAACATCAATATTTAAAATTACAATTGGAAATTTATCTTTAGGAATATATGTGTGATAGCTATCAGTAATTGATTTTATAATTTCATTGTTTCTAATTACTCTTCCATTTACAAGAAGAGTAATACTATTTCTGTTAGAGCGAGCCATTTCTGGGTATGATATATAACCACTTATTAGGTAATCATCATTCTCACCTGTTATTTCAATCATTTTTTTAGAAGCATCAGAACCATATATTTCATAAATTACTTTTAATAAATTAGAATTGCCATCAGTTTTTAAGAGAACTTTATCATTATTTATTAAGGTAAACTTAATGTTTGGATAAGAAAGAGCCATTTTCGATATGTAGTCTGTTATATGAGCAAGTTCTGTATAAAGATTTTTTATGTATTTTAAGCGAACTGGAGTATTATAAAAAATACTAGAAACAGTAATATCTGTTCCTTTTTGAAGATCTGATGATATAACTTCTTCTATGTGTCCTCCTTCTATTTTTATTAGAGTACCTCTATTTTCGTTAGCTGTTTTTAGAACCACTTTAGAAATTGAAGCGATAGATGGCAAGGCTTCTCCCCTAAAACCAAGTGAAGAGATATTAAATAAATCACTAAGTGAAGATAATTTACTAGTGGCATGTCTTGAGAATGCAAGTATAGCATCAGCCTTATCCATTCCTACTCCATTATCGCTTACTTTAATCATTTTAGTACCCGAGTCTATTAATTCTATTTTTATATCATCACTTTTGGCATCAATTGAGTTTTCTACTAATTCTTTTACTACATTCATCATCTTCTCAACTACTTCTCCAGCAGCAATTTTATTAGCTAGAACTTCATCCATTACTTTTATACTTCCCATATATTACTTCCTTCTTTCTCTTTTAGCAACCATTTGATTTATAACTATCACAAACTAGGCATACTTTATAGGTAAAGGTTAAATTATATGCAGTTGGAGTTTCTCTTTTTCCTGTAACAATAATGTAACTATCTTTTGATTTGTTACTGCTATTGCAAGTTTTTCCTTTGTTAATAGGATCTGTTAGTGTGTCTATATAACCTTCTTTTAATAAATCATTAGCATATATTTTTAGATTTGTACTTGTTGATAGTTCAGTATGAGCAGTTAAATAGTTAACTGCACCACCTTTTAAGTTTGCTTCATAGTTTTTATAGGTCTTTTTTTGAGCACTTGAGATATATTTTGTAACAGCAAGGATTGCTGTTCCTGATAAAATAGAAAGAAGTGCAATTACTGCTAGTAATTCAACCATTGTAAATCCTTTTTTATTCATTTTCTTCTTCTCCTTTATTTTTATTATCTATTTCCTTTAAATAAACAGATAGTTTTTTTGCTATTTCCTTTCCTACTACTTGTTCTAGTTCCTCTATACTTGCCTCTTTCATTTTCTTTAGAGAACCAAACTTTTTTAATAACTCTTTTCTTCTTACTTCTCCAATACCTTCTATCATATCAAGTGTACTAACTAGTAGTCCTTTAGAACGAATATTTCTATGATATGATATTGCAAAACGATGTACTTCTTCTTGAATTTTTGAAAGATATAAGAAAAGATTTGAACTAGCATTAATCTTAATCTCTTCTAAATTTTCATTTAAAAGATGGTTTGTTCTATGTTTATCATCTTTTACTAAACCAACTATTGGTATATTTAAATTTAGAGATGTTAAAATTTCCTTGCAAACATTAATTTGTCCTTTACCACCATCTAGCACTATTAAATCGGGCTTATAGCTTTCTTCCATTAGTATTTTATAATACCTTCGGTATATTACTTCCTTCATTGCTCCTAAATCATCTTTTACATTAGTTGTTATTTTATATTTTCTATATAAATCTTTATTGGGCAAAAAATTATCGAATACAACCATTCCTCCTACATAATAAGTTCCAAATAAGTGAGAATTGTCAAATGACTCTATTCTAGTAATATTTTCGATATTTAATAAACTTTCTAGTTCTTTTTTTGCTTTTATTCTTGATGATTCATCTTTTTCTAGAACTTCTTCTTGAGCTTCAAGATTTTCTTTTGCATTTTCTTTTGCTAAGTCAAGAAGGCTTTTAATTTTACCTCTATATGGTGTCATAACTTTTATATTCAAATAGTTTGATAGAAGCGTGTTATCAATTATTTCCGGCACATATAACTGTTTTGGTAAAATACCTTGCTTTTCATAATATTTAATAATAAATTCAGTTAATTCTTCACCTGTATCTTCTAATGTTTTAAATAAGTCTTTATCTCTTCCAAAAAGTAGTCCATCTCTTATGAAGAATATTTGAACTGATAAATAGTTTTTATCTTGATAGTAATTAATCAAATCAAATGTTAAATTCTTATTAAGGTCAATTTTTTGTTTGCGGAGAGTTGTTTTGATATCATCTAACATATTTTTAAGTTCTAATGCTCTTTCGTAATTAAGACTAATGCTTGATTTCTCTATTTCTTTCATAATTTTTTCTTCTATTAGGGCACTATCTCCTTTTAAGAAAGTAATAATTTCTTTATATATAGTATCAATATCATTTTTATCTATTTCCTTGATACAATAACCAAGACACTCGTGAATATGATAGTAAAGACAAGCTTCTTTTTTTAAATGTTCACACTTTCTAAGTGGATATATTCTGTTAATCATGTTAACTGTTTTTCTAGCTGCAGTTACGTTTGGATATGGTCCATATAGATGATTTTTGTTCTTTTTTTTCTTTACGTTTCTAACAACTCTAAGCCTAGGGTATTTTTCATTAGTTAGTTCAATATATGGATAGGACTTATCATCTTTTAGTAAAATATTGTATTTAGGATTGTATTTTTTTATCAAAGTTATTTCTAATATTAGTGATTCTAATTCAGATGAAGTTACAATATATTCAAAATCATCAATGCTTTCTACTAGCATTTTAGTTTTTCCAGTAACTGTTCTTGTAAAATAACTTCTAAGCCGTCTTTGTAAATTTTTAGCTTTACCTACATAAATTATTATGCCATCTTTATCTCTCATTTGATAGCTTCCAGGTTTTGTTGGTACAAGAGCAAGCTTCTCTTTAAAGTCCTTCATAATATTCACCTATTATTATTATAAAAGAAAAAGACTCTTAAATCTAGTCTTTAACTAACTTTTTAATTTCTATTTTAACTTTTCTTTTTGCAAGGTTTTTCTTCTTGTAAATTTCTATGCTTTTCTATAAATTTATCTATAATTTCTTCTACACCTGTTGAAAATACTACATTTGGAAATTTATATTTTTCTAGCTTATATTTTTGTATTTCTTCCATAAGAATTGGAATATAGTCATATCTTTCGTCCACAATACTTGATCTTATTTTATCTCCTCTTATTCCCCCAAATGGATTTAGAGTAGATGATAAATCAATATTAACATATTCAATAGATGGGCTGGCTTCCTTTTTGTAAAATGCTAATTGGATATAAGTATTGCTAGGAGTTTCTGATAATCTTTTATAATTTTGAATACTGCTTTGTATTTCTAATTCTGTAGGGTTCTCTTTCTGAGCAGGATATTTTGCTAATATTTCAAGCTCTGCTAAATCTTCTAATTCTTTTTCTACTAAATAAGCCATAGTATATTCCTCCTTTTCAACAAATCCATTATACAAGTAATAGAAAATGATATTTTTCTCTTTTACGATCATATGTTTTTCTTCTATTTTACTTGCAACGTATGAAATTATATTAAATCCTTCATTTTTAGAGAAAAATGGTAATTTACTATATAGATAATTGAGCAAATGACTTAGTTTTATAAGTTTATTATCTATTTCTTCCAATCTACTATCGTTTTTATTTTCTAACCATAATTCTCTCTGTTCTCTTTTT
>CATKYP010000057.1 GCA_949840855.1 uncultured Bacilli bacterium
ATAAAATAGAAGGTGATTATATGGAAGATAGAATTATTAATATACTTAAAAATAGTGATAAAGCTCTTACAATTTATGAGATAGAAGATGAACTTCATTTAACAGAAGTAGAAGATATTAGAATACTTCAAGATGAGTTGGAAAAATTAGAGAATGGTGCTATTATATATCATTCTAATAAGGATAGATATATGATGCTTGCAGATAGTCATTTAAAACGTGGTATTATGCGTGCCAATAAGAAGGGTTTTGGGTTTGTTGATATAGATGATAATGAACAGGACGTCTATATTAATCAAGACAATATGAATGGTGCTATTCATGATGATATTGTATTAGTAGAGATTACTAGTAAAAAGAATATGCCAAGACTAGAGGGAAGAGTAGTTAAGATATTAAAGAGAGAACGCGATAAGTTTATTGGGGAAATAAATTTTGTAGATAATACAGGATATATTACTTTAGATGAGACTAAAGTTAAGTTGAAAATTGAGATTGATAGAGAACATTCTAAAAATGCAGTCGATGGTCATAAAGTTGTTGTTAAGCTTTTAGATAAATTGGATAAGAATGGACGATATTCTGGTGAAGTAGTTGAAATTCTTGGTCATAAAAATGATCCTGGGGTTGATATTCTATCTATTGTTAAAAAATATAATATTCCTGTAGAGTTTCCAGATGATGTAAAAGAGCAATTGAAGCGTATTCCATCAAGTGTTACTAATGACGATATTAAGGATAGACGTGATTTGAGAGATGAAATGATTTTTACAATAGATGGTGATGATACTAAAGATATTGATGATGCTATTTCTATTGAGCAATTAAATAATGGTAACTATAAATTAGGAGTTCATATTGCAGATGTTAGTTATTATGTTAGAGAGGGAGATGCTCTAGATAAGGAAGCTATGGAAAGAGGAACTTCAGTATATTTAGTAGATAGAGTTATACCAATGATTCCTCATCAATTGTCTAATGGTATTTGTTCTTTAAATCCTTTAGTTGATAGACTTGCTATTAGTTGTGTTATGGAGTTTGATGGAAAAGGTAGACAGGTTGATTATGAAATATTCGAAAGTGTGATTAGATCTAGGAAACAAATGACTTATAAAAATGTTAATAGTATTTTGGAAGATGATGTTGTACCTGAAGGATATGAAGAATATGTTTCAAGTTTAAAAATGATGGGTGAGCTTGCAGATATTCTTAGAAAAATGAAAGAAAATCGTGGTTATATTGATTTTGAAGTTGATGAAGCAAAAATTTTAGTAGATGAGAATTGTGTACCAACAGATGTAATATTAAGAAATAGAGGTGTTGGTGAAAATTTAATAGAGGATTTTATGATTGCTGCTAATGAATGTGTTGCAACTCATATATATTTTATGAATTTACCATTTATCTATCGTATACATGAGGTACCTAAAGAGGAAAAAATTAGGAGTTTCTTGAATTATATTCAAACCTTAGGATATCAAATTACTGGTAATTTAAAGGAAAATAATCCGAAATCTATTCAAAAAATAATTAAGATGCTTGATGATAAACCAGAGTTTAAGGTATTGTCTTCTTTATTACTTCGTAGTATGCAAAAAGCTATATATAAGTCTGATAATTTAGGTCATTTTGGTCTTGCAAGTAAGTGTTATACTCATTTTACTTCACCTATTAGACGTTATCCTGATACTACTGTACATAGACTTCTTAGAACATACTTGTTTGAACATAAACTTAATGATAGCACAATGAGACATTGGGAAGAAAAACTTATTTATGTTAGTGAGCATTCTTCTTCTCGTGAACGTGCTAGTATTGATTGTGAAAGAGAAGTAGAAGATATGAAAATGGCTGAATATATGGAAAAACATATAGGCGAAGAATTTGAAGGTATGATATCTTCTGTACTTAGTTTTGGAATGTTTGTAGAACTTGATAATTTAATAGAGGGACTTGTTCCAATTAGAGATATGAATGATTTCTTTGTTTATGATGAGGAAAGAATGACTTTAACGGGAGAAAAGAGTCATATAAAATATACGATTGGTGAGAGAATTTTAGTTAAGGTTGTTAGAGCTTCAAAAGAGGAAAAGACGATAGATTTTGAGATTGTAAAGAAGTTATAGTTTTATAGATTAGTAGGTGATAATAATGGAAATTTTTAATAGACAAGCTAAGCATAATTATTTCGTAGAAGATACTTATGAATGTGGAATTGTATTAAATGGTTGCGAAATAAAGTCAATAAGAGATGGAAAATGCAATTTAAAAGATAGTTATGGATTAGTTAGAAACGGAGAAGTTTTTCTTTTAAATATGTATATATCACCTTATAAAGAAGGAAATATATTTAATGAAAGTGAAACAAGAAATAGAAAGTTATTACTTCATAAAAGTGAAATAAGAAAAATAGATAATGATATTAATTTAAAAGGCTTGACATTAATTCCTTTAAAACTTTATTTTGTTAGAGATAAAGCAAAAATTCAACTTGGTGTTTGCCGTGGGAAAAAGAATTATGATAAGAGGCAAACTATAAAAGAGAGAGATTTGCAAAGACAATTTAGAAAAGAAAATAAGTATAAATATTAGAGTTTATGTATTATATGCATAGCATACGTTTTTTTGGTTATTATAATGATATAATAATTGATAATTATTATAAATTAATTACTTAGGTGTTTTCATGAGATAGTGGCAATTTTCATATTGTACTTCTCAACTAATTTAAATTATGCTATAATTTTGATATGGGGATGTAATGGTTTCGACAGGAATATTGAAACATAGATGGCAAGTCGGGTATCTACGTTACAGATAACAAAAAATAAACGCAAATAAAATTAAAAATGCATTTGCAAATATGTTTGGTTCTCGCCAAGCTGTTGCCTTTGCCTAATATAAGGAAATGCAATTCTTTATTATTTTTACCTATGAAATAATTTAGGGTTTGATTTAAGTAGGTTATGTCTAATATTTGCCTTAGTATTAGAAAGAATTTTTAGGCTAGTATATTAATTTGGTCGTCAATTACTTTTTTAATATATGAACTTAATTAGTTGACTAAACTTGTAGAGGTTTATGTATTCGTATTTTTGGACAGGAGTTCAATTCTCCTCATCTCCACCATTGGGAAATCTGTTCTAACTTTTTAGAACTTTATATACAAAAAGTATCAATTTCAAAAGAAGTTGATATTTTTTTGTGATTAGAGAAAGGACAGATAAAAATGGTAAGTATAGTTAGTAAGGAATTACACTTTGATGAAGAGTTAAAAAAGAAAATAGAATTTATATGTGATTTTTGTAACTTACTATTTTATCAATGGTCTTATGTAGTTTTAATGCTTTACGAAGTTTAGCATTATTACAAAATAAGACAAGGTGGATTCTAAGGTTGCCTAAACCTTAGCCCCCAGATTTTGATGCTTGCGTCAAAATCTATAGGGGGTTAGAGATTTCGTCAAAGTCAAAATTACCTTGCTATAAATAGTAGGACTCTCTTTTTTTATAGTCCACTTTATAGGTTACATTTTAAAGGAAGAACTATCTTATTCATTACACTTAAGTAATGATAAAAACAAATCTAAAAAAGCAAGAAGAAGTGTAAAAAATACTGAAACTGGAACTACTTCTCTATCTAATAATGCTATCCAAAATCATCAGCAATTATCAAAAGTTGATAAACACAATTTAAGAAAATATGATGAAGAACAAGAATTAATTTGTACGATTAAAGGAACATCATCTATTGTTGAAGATACTAAAAATTTGTATTTAGATTTATTTGAAGATGCAAGAATTAGATATAATGAAAAACAAACTAGAAATGATAGGAAGATAGATAATTATTTTAATCATATCTCTAATGATAATAAAAGAGATCTTGCTTGTGAGATTATTATTGAACTTGGAGATATGGATTTTTGGGCTGATAAAGATAATAAATTTAAACATAAAATGACAGAAGTTTTTAAAGAACAAATCATAGATTTAGAAGAAGTTGTTCCTAATTTTAAAATTGCTAATGCAACTATACATTATGATGAATCTAGTCCACTAGCACCACACATTTACATATCGTTGGAGTTCCTTTTAAAGATGGAATGAAAAATGGTATGGAAAAACAAGTTGGAAAAAGTGATGTCTTTAATAAAATTAGTCTAACTGATATTCAAGATAAAATGAGAGAATATTGCATTAATTCTTTCAATAGAATTTATCATTTGAACTATACTCTTAAATTAAAAGAAGAAGGAAGAAATGTTGATATTAATGTCGCCAATATGAATGAGTATAAAAAGTTTAAACGAGAACAAGAAAAATACAAAAAGCAACTTAAAGAATTGAATAATAAAGCAGATGAATTACAAAATAAATCTAATGAAATAAATGATATTATTAATAATCTAAAACCTACTATTACGAATAAAAATAACTATTCTATTTCAAATGATGAGGTAGATAAAATCAAAAAATATTTAGAACAAACTAATGATACTACTTCTAATTTGAAAAATGCCAATGATATAAATATAGTCTTAAAAAAATATGAAGATGATTTAAGAGAACACTCTAACGAAGTAAGAAACTTGAAGAAGAGAATAAAAATTCGTGAAGATAGAATTGAAGAATTAGAATATGATTTGGATAATGCAAATGAAACTATTGATGAGTTAGAAGATAAAGTATCAGAATTACAAAAAATAGTTGATTATTTTAAGCAATTATGGAAAAAGTTTATAGAATTTTTACAAAATAAATTTTTCTCTTCTGATAAATATGATGACTTCATTAATGATTTATATGATGAAGATATACTTGATGAAGATGATCTGAAATTTATTGAAAACTATAAAAATAACGAGAAAAATGATGATTTTGAACGATAATTGTTTGAAATTATAAAAAATATGTTAAAATAATAAGTAATCAAGGGAGGTTTTATCAAATGGCTATTAATGCAAATGAAAAATTTATAAATGCTATATTAAGTAGAGTATCTGATTATAAGATGACATCAGAAAGAAAAATCACAGATTTAGATGAATTAAACAATATTATGGAAACTGCAACTGGACATGGATATAGTTTAAGTATCATTAAAAGTTTATATCATTTGATTGATGCAAGTGCGCAAGAATATTCTTATGAAAATGGTTTGAAATATTTAATTAGTGAAATGACATATAAAAATGGTACAAATATTCATACTATTGAGCAACGAACATTAACAACAGATTATAATAATGTTCCAATAACAAATATTGTAATTAAAAGAGAAAGAAAAGCAGTACAGCAATTATTAATATCTTCTTCAAAAGATGAAATATTTCCAGAAGCAATGAAAGATATTGAAATTGAAAAAACAAGTATTCATGTCAATGATAATTGTGGTTCTGTTTTTGAAACGTATACTAACTTAAATGACAGTTCTCTAATGCTAGAAAAATATATGCAGTACTATCCAGTTTCAAATTATGGGAATTCTGATAAAGATTTATTAAGATTATGTGGTTGTGGCACTAGATATCTAGAAATTATTTATCACAAAAAAGAACCTATATATGCACAACTTTCCGATAAATATAAAGTTGAAATGGCAGATTTTGATCCTAACTCATCAATAGATGCAAAAATTATTGTTGGCAAAATTAATAATGAAGTTGATTCAATTGTTACTAATATTCATTCATTAATAGATGAATATGTGAATAAAAATTCATCTATGAAAAAATTAGAAAAGAAATAAATATAATTTTAATTAATGGCTAGTAAAGACTTATGTTTAAATCCTTACTATGCTCTTTTTTTGTAAAAGGAGGATTTTATGAATAGTATAATTGATTTAAGTGAGATTGCTAAAGATAATATTAAATATTTAGATGAAGCAAAATTGCATACTCAATATAAAATTAAGTATGTACATGGGTATATAAAAAAATGGCTCAATGTTGCTGTCAATTCAAATGTTAAAAGTGTTACTTTTATAGATTGTATGTGCAATGCTGGAGTATATAGAAATGGCATCAAAGGAACATTGGATTTATGTCAAGTTTTTAGACACATTTTTTCGAACAAATTCATCGCATTTACTTTTATTCCAATTTCCTTTT
>CATKYP010000058.1 GCA_949840855.1 uncultured Bacilli bacterium
AAATGTTCTGCTTCATTAATATTTTTATATTCATCTAGAGTTACCATATCGTATATTTTATGATGCCTATAGGTTTTTATTTGATACTTTTTGCTATCTATTAATAAATAGTTATATTTGTAAAAAACCTTTTCTTTATAAGGAAAATCTGATATAATTTTTAACTCTCCTTTAATACCATGAGTTGATACAATTTTTCCAATATATACTTTTTCCATAATATTACCCTCATTATTTTATATTTTGATATCCTATTTTGTTTGTATGTATAAGCTATCTTAGCTTTCATATTTATCTCCTAATTCATATAGAAGTATTGAAGTTGCTACTGCAACATTTAAACTTTCCACTTTATCATTCATTGGAATATATATGTTTTTATCGCATAATGGTTCTAATTCCTTTCTTACACCATTTCCTTCGTTACCTATTATCAAGGCATACTTTTCTCTTTCAATTTTTGTTAAGTCTCTAGCATTTATTCCGTTTGTTACATCTGTTTTATATATTTTTATATTTTTTTTATGTAATTCTTTAATTACTATTTTTAAATTTTTTCTTATGATATTTATATGAAAAAACATTCCTTGTGTTGCTCTTATAACTTTTGAATTATATAAATCTACACAGTCTTCTGATAATACAATTGTATCAATGTTAAAAGCTAACGCACTTCTAATAATTGTTCCTAAATTTCCAGGATCTTGGATATTGTCAATTAATAATATTTTATTACCAAGTTTTAAATTATCTTCTTTCTTTTTACATAGAGCCATTATTTTGTGAGGTGACTCTAGTGTTGATATTTTTTTAATAATATTAGTAGTTAAATATATAATGTTAGGTACGTCTATATCTATATTTGTTCCTACCTCTAATATTAATTCTTCAATGAGCCCTGTTTTATATGCTTCTAGTACTAGATGTTCTCCTTCAATTAGAAACTCGCTATATTCGTCTCTATACTTTTTTTCTTTTAGTTTGAGATATTTTTTTATGCGTTTATTGTCTAAACTCGTTATTATCATATTAATCCCTCGTTAAAAGTATATCATAAAATTTAGGTTTATGGTATACTTTGTGATGAGGTGCATTATGGAAAAAAGAAAAGTTAAAATTGATAATACTATCGATATAACAAAAGAGGATGAAGAAAAAGATACATATACTTTTGTAATACCTAATAGTTCGATCGATGATTTAAACATATCTGTAAAAAGAGAAGAGAAAAAAAGTAAAAAACAAGATAAGAAAAAAGCTTAGGAATCTAGGCTTTTTAATTTAAATATAATTTAATAATTCAGGAAATTCATTATATCCGCTTTCAGAATTTAGGTGGAGACCATCTTCTATTATAACTTGCTTTGCTGATAGCCTTTCTGCAAAGTCTTTTTCAGCTTCATAATTTACATACGGGTCGTTTTTAGAATAAATGCAAACTATTTCATCCACATATTTTTTTGTGTCCTCTAAATTATTAAAATACATTGTTTTATTTACAGTATCATATTCATTATTTATACCAAAATAATTATTAAATCCACAAACTAGTACTAATTTTTTTACTTTTATTTTATAATCTGTTAAAAAGTGGCATATAAATACAGGGGCAATGGAATGAGCATATATAGTTGTATTTTCTCCTATCAAGTTAGCATCTAGATATGTCTTTAATAAGCTGGCCCAATTTAGATAATTTTGATAATTTGTTCCTGTTGGAAAATCTGGAGTATATACTTCATATTGATTTATTTCTAGTTCTTTTCTTAAATATGGAATCCAATTAACTGAAGGATTTCCAAAACTGCCATGTAGGATAAAGTAATTATTTTGCTTTTTCTTTTCCTTTTTAGGTAATGATTTACAAGTATCTATAACTATACTTTTAATTTGCTCTTTATTATCTATATCATCTATTATATACATTGGTTTAGCATTTTTATATGGTATCTGTTCCCTGAGATTATATTTCTTATTAGTTTCTACTATTTTAATGAGTAATCTTTCATCATATATACCTCCAAATAATATATCATTATAGTATAATAGGTATTCTCCCATCATTGGTCTACATTTTATGTTTTCTAATAAATTAAGTTGTTCTAATATAAAATCTCTATAATCTTTTGTGGTTGCCATAAACTTCTCTCCTTTTATTTTTTCTTAATTAAACTTATTATAATGTATATTATATTTCGTACTAATATAATTTATTATAATTAAAAATCTCTCATTTCATGTCTTATTTTTTTATAGTCTGGACAATTTTCTTCTACTAAACTCCAAAATTTATTAGAGTGATTGGGATGAATTAGATGAGATAATTCGTGTATTATTACATAATCTAAATATTTTGTTTCTCTTTTTATAAGTTCAAGATTGAGGGTTACTGTTTTTGTTTTGGTATTACAAACTCCCCAACGTGTAGTCATTTTTCTTATTCTTAAATCAGGGTATGGTATTTTCTTTGAAAATTTATTATATATACAATCTAAATGTTCTTTAAAAATTACTTTTGCCTGTTTTTTATACCATTTATTTATATCTAGCTCTTTATTTAGAAAAACTTTGCCATTTCCAAGAGATATATCGCAATATTCTGTATAGATTATATCATATCTTTCGCCTAAGTAATTAAAATCACTGTTGTTTTCAATCTTTTTATACTCTTTTTCTATCATTTTCACAATTGACTTATAATTGTTTTCTAATAACTTTTCTATATATTTATTAGTTGTCAGTATGTTAGTTGTAACATATATTTTTAAATCTTGCTTTACTCTAATATAGGTATTCTTGTTTTTTATTTTTTTTTCAACAACTACATCATAATCAGTATCATTTATTCTAAGTTTCATATTACCACCAAAATTATTATAATAGAACAAAAGAAAAATTTCTATACCATTAGAATATTATTTTCGTGCTATTATATAAAAATAGATAAAGACTTCGCAATCTTTATCTATTTTTTACTTACATTTGTATATTTTCTTATAATTTCTTTTTCGTTACTTTATCATCTTTATAAAAAATACCTACAAAATTCCCTTAATCTTTTGTGCTTTTGGTCTGTCATAAACATTTTATGCCAATCAAAATTATATTCTTTTCCTACTGCTTCACGTTTTTTTCTAAATAGCTCCTGTTTTTCTTTTATTTCTCCCTTCGAAAATATGTTCATATTATAGCACTTTTTTATAATTATATCAATTAGAAGTGGCCTCCTCCGCCTCCTCCGCCGAATGAGCCTCCACCGAAGCTTGCACCTCCTCCTCCACCAGATGATGATGAGTATGATGATGAAGCGATAGATGAACGTGATGATGCAACGACTCCTGCTACAGAGTTATTAATGCTTGATGTTATGCTGCTCATTATAAATATATTATCAGTAAAACTATCTAACATATAGTAAGAAGCTAAACTAGTATCAGCACTAATATCATTTATTCTTATCTTCATAGTTTTTTCTAACTCTTTAGCACAACCTAATACTGTAGCATATACTAAATATTTACCCCAAAGTTTTAATTCTGGTAATTCTTTGATATCCATAGCTCCAAAATCTATCATAAACTTTTTTAAGGCTAACCATTTTTTTGTATGTAAAGTTCCTTTTTCTGTTTTAAATTTTGTAAGTAAACTAATTTGAATAACTAGTCCACCAATAATAATAGGAAAATAGCCAGGAATAAAGCCTGTTTCTAATGATATATTAAGTAGCACTATAATTACTCCAATTAAAGATATCAATATTAATACTATTTTTATAGGAGGAGCTTTCTTATAAAACTGCTCGTTTTTAGCGGTTAATTCAGAGATAGTTTTCCATTTATTATATTCTTTCATAAACTTTTGGGCTTTAGTGGTATTTTTTCCATATGTTTTTATTTGCTTTAAAGTTACTTTTTCTCCATCACCAATTATATCTATTAGTAAATCTAAAAGTGTTTTTTCTTCTTTTGTTAGAAGAGAGAGTTTATCTTCTTTCTTTATTAAGGTATAATTATCTTTTTCTTTTTCTATTTTATTTACTTGTAAAGCATTCTTTTCTATTATCATAAGAATTGAGGCTGACATAGCTTTTTCATCTATATGTGCTTTTAATAAATATTCTAATATTTCAGGACCATAATCTGCTGGAAACTCTCTTAAATATTCAGCATCAAAGTCTACTTTACCATTCTTTCTTTTCTCTTTGCAAAAGATAATTAAAGTTATAATCATTATAATATACCAAATTACAGTAATTACTTTTACTATATTATTTTGAGATTTTATTCTTTTTCTTTCTGCATTTGCAATATCAGCTGCTTTTTTCTCTACTGCTAGAATATGATCTTTTCCATTAACTCTGCTTAATTTGCTAGCATATGGAACAAGAGTTTTATCAAACATAACTCTTGTTGATACAGCATTTCTAGCTCCTAAAAAGTTATAAGTAATTTTGGCATATTTATTATCAATGTTTTTTATTTCTCCATTTAAAGGGCCTCTAAGCCATACTTTCATAGAACTATCTTCACAAGGCAAATTTATGTGTACTTCCATATTGTCAATATTATCAACATATTCTGTACCTAAAATGTTCCAAGCTAGTTCTGCTACATCATTATGTACAACAACAGCATCTTCTACAATGTATTCCATATAAAAAGAAGTATCTGTACTTGAAGGGTTAAATATTTTTAAATCCACTCCATTTTCTTGTTCAAACATTATATATAATCCGCTGGATCCTACTTCTGCATTGATTGTTCTTATATATTTATTACTTCTAAGACTGGTATCAAAAATACTATTAAAGGTTATATTGCTTCGACCTTTCACATCATATAAAGCAAGTCCTGTTAAACTACTTCCATTATAAATATCACTTCCTTCGAAGTCATTTTCTTCGCCTGTAAAATTTCTTA
This sequence comes from uncultured Bacilli bacterium, assembly GCA_949840855.1. GTDB lineage: Bacteria > Bacillota_I > Bacilli_A > RF39 > UBA660 > UBA2730. Next base: position 4,920 of record CATKYP010000058.1, read on the forward strand.
TATTTGTATTTTTAAACTCTATATTTCTATATCTACCATTATATTTACCCTTTAGTGTTGCTAACTCTTGGATTTTTATGTCTCCATTTTCTAGAATATCGATATTTATGAATAAATTTTTTGTTTCTCCATCTTCTGCTAATACATTAATAGGAAATAAAAATAATGTAATTAAAAAGTATATAATTATTAATTTTTGATATTTCATATATTACTCCTTACTTTAAAAAAACTTGCAATTAATGCAAGCTATTTACTAAAATCTACTTTTGGTGTTTCTCTATCTTGTTCTACTATTTCAAAGAATGCCATTTTCTCAAAGTGGGAAATACTAGCAACTATGCAAGATGGAACCATTTCTACTTTATTGTTGTATTTCATAACAGTATCATTATAAAATTGACGCATTATACTTATTTTATCTTCAGTTTCTTTTAATTCACTTTGTAAAGACATAAAATTTGAATTTGCTTTTAATTCTGGGTACGCTTCTTGTAACATTAGTAATTTACTAATTGTGTTACTCAATTCATTTGATGCTTTCATCTCTTCTTCTGGAGTTTTTGCTGTTGTAAATGTATTTCTTGCTTTTACAACATCTTCTAGAGTATCTTTTTCATGTTTTGCATAACCTTTTATAGTTTCAACTAAATTGGGAATTAAATCTGCTCTTCTTTTCAACTGAACATCAACTTGAGCCCAACCGTCTTTTACTCTATTTCTTAAAGATACTAGACTGTTGTAAGTTGAAAAATACCATATAACTAATAAAGCAATAACTATTATTACTATTATAACTATCATTGACATATAATACCTCCTTATGTATTTAAGTATACTGTTTTCTTTTTAAAATAACAATATTTTTTTAAGTTTTATAAATAAAATATGTAAAATGTAAAATCATCATTTAAAAGATGCATAACTAATGAATAATTGTCGCTTGCTAAAATAAAATCCTTAACTATATTTTTCTTTTTATTTAGAAGGATTTTTTCTTCTTTTGTTATATAATCTACTAGCTTTATATTGTCATCTTCATCATTACATATAAACTTTGTATTATTAAAAATGTAATTTTTATATTTGTTTTTAGATGATTTGTAAATTAATTCTTTATTAT
>CATKYP010000059.1 GCA_949840855.1 uncultured Bacilli bacterium
ACACGACCTCCTTCTTTGATTTGATATTATATCACATCGTTCGAAATTTCGTGTCTATATATCTATACTAACACCAAGTTATACAGAACGTTTATCTAGGTATTTAGCCAATTAGGTTATTTGTATATAAATAGGATAAAAAATTCAAACTGGATAATATTAGCATTGGCTATTATATTCTTTTGCATTAGTGCTTCTTTGACAGCAGAATTTAATACACAACCATTTATAGGAAATTTAATATATTCTTTGTTTGTTATAATTGCAACTATTGTAAGAAGAAAAGAATTTGTAAATGGTTTGAATACAATAATGAAAAAATAATATCTAACTGCAAAATTACAATTTTGTAAGGAGGTATCTATGAAAAAGAAAGCTATAATTACAATTTCGGTTATGATTGCAATATTAGTTTTATGTGGAATATATTTACATTATGAAAACACCAAATTACAAGTAAGTAATTATAATATAATCAATCATAATATACCTGTTGATTTTAATAACTATAAAATAGTGCAAATATCAGACTTTCACAATAATAAATCTAATGCTTTAACTAATGATTTAATAAAAGAAATAGAAAAACAAAAACCGAACATTATTGTTTTGACAGGAGATTTAATTGATTCAAATAAAATAGATATAGAAGTTGCTACAGATTTTATTAAAAATATAAACAATATTGCACCTATTTACTTTATTTCTGGCAATCATGAATCCAATATTAGTAGTTATCCAGAACTTAAAGAACAACTAGAAAAAAATAGGGTTATTGTTTTAGATAATAAAACTGAAGTGTTAAAAATAAATGAATCAGAGATAAACTTAATAGGTATAGATGATCCACGAATGGCTCACGAAAATTTTGTATCAGATTCTGAAATAATAAAGGTTGAGTTAGATAATGCAAAATACAATGAAAATAAATATAGTATATTGCTATCTCACAGACCAGAATTGTTTGATATTTATGCAGAAAAGGAATTAGACTTAATTTTAGTAGGACATGCACATGGAGGGCAAATAAGAATACCATTTATAGGTGGAATTGTTGCTCCAAATCAAGGATTTTTTCCTAAATATACAGGTGGAATATTTGAAGAAAATAAAACAACAATGGTAGTAAGTAGGGGGATTGGGAATAGTATTTTGCCTTTTAGAATAAATAATAGACCAGAATTAGTAATTGTAACATTAAATAATAAGTAACACAAAATTACAATCTATTGATAGATTTCCAAAAATGTTAGGTTTAAGTGTCAATATTCCAGTATGAAATGGTAGAAATAAGTGCGATAAAATTCTACAATAATAATAGATATTGGTTAATATCAAATTATGTAGAAAGGAAGATGTAACAATGAAATTTAACGAAAAACTAATTAAGTTAAGGAAGGCAGCAGGGTTATCTCAAGAAGAACTAGGAAACAGACTAGATGTAGCAAGGCAAACTGTTTCAAAGTGGGAACTCGGAGAAACAACACCAGAAATGGATAAATTAGTAGAATTATCTAATTTATTCAATGTTAGTATGGATGAAATGGCAAAGGAAACAGAAATACCAGAAGTAATTGCAAGAGAATTAGACCATAAAAAAATTGATTCAGTTTATAATGATGTTGGAACAGCAAAAAAAATCATAAAACATTATATAATAATTTTCGGAACAATAGCAATTATAATAGCAATAATACTGATAAATTACTTTGTTAGAACAGCCTTTCATTTATGGTAATTCAATAATTTAAGTAAAATTGTAAGGGAGTAAATTTACTCCCTTTTCAATTACCATAAATGCAGGTAAGAAGTTGAAAATTATTATCATTTTGTGTTATAATCATCTCGAGAAATTACAATATATCACTAGGAATGGGGGAATAATAAATGAACTTTAAAGAATATGGAGATAATAATAAAGATACAATAATGTTATTACATGGTGGTGGTCTTTCTTGGTGAAATTATAGAGAAGAAGCAGAAAAATTACAAGAAAGTTATCATATTGTTATTCCAATATTAGATGGACATTCAGATAGTGATAGAAGTTTTACAAGCATAGAAGATAATGCACAAGAAATTATAGATTATATAACTAATAATTATAATGGTCATATTCGCTTAATGGGAGGATTATCATTAGGAGGACAGATTCTTTTAGAAATTTTATCAAGGAAAAATGATATTTGTGATTGTGCTATTATTGAGAGTGCATTAGCAATTCCTATGAAAGCAACATATAAAATGATTAGACCAGCTTTTTCTATGAGTTATGGGCTAATATCAAAGAAATGGTTTTCACAAATGCAATTTAAGTCTTTAAAAATAAGAGAAGATTTATTTAGTGAATATTATAGAGATACTTGTAAAATTAGTAAGGAAGATATGATTGCTTTTATGGAAGCAAACTCAAAATATGAAATTAAAGATTCTTTATCAAGTACAAAATCGAAAGTTTTAGTAGTTGTAGGAGATAAAGAAAGAGCAATAATGAAAAAATCAGCGAGTATAATTCATAAAAAGATAAATGGAAGCAGAATTAAAGTGTTACCTAATTATTATCATGGAGATTTTAGCATAAATAATCCACAACAATATGTTATGGCAATTAACGAGCTTATTGCTAATAGAAATAGAAACTTGAAAAGCAAATCATTTGATAATACTAAAACAAAATCTGAAAATGAACAAAGACAATTAGAAGAAAGAAATAGAACAAATACCAAGTTTTTAGATGAAAGATAAATTACAATTTAGGAGTGAGAGTATGGAATGGATATTTGCTGATATAATAAATAGTACCAAAGTACCTAAAGTAGTAAAGTATATTGCAATAACTTTGCTAGTTGGATTTTTAGAATTTTTATTTATTAGTATTGCTATAAATGGTGTTTCAAAATTTGCTATGCCTGTTGGGATTAGCCTAGCAATAATTTTCTTTATAGTTTATATTTATTTAATTATTAAAATTAAAAAATATAACTACATTAACAAAGATAGTGATGATTAAATTACAATTTGAAAGTAAGATGAGAATGTGGGATTTGATTTAGGTCATACAATTAGTTCAGTATCAAAATTTGCTTTACGAACTAAAAGAAGAATTGATAAAAATGATGAATCAAATATAAAAGTTTATGAATTATGGTTAGATCATACTTATAGAACTTATGAAACTTTAACAAAAGATGGATACAGAACTTATGAATTTGAAGGTAAGAAAGTAGAAAATCGAAAATTTGATTTAATTTATCCAAGTAAATATAAAGATGAATTAGATAAACCTATTGGAGATGTGTTTAGCATTACTCCTAGTTCATATATTATGAATGAAAAAGCATATAAAATTTTATATCCATATTTGAAAAAACATTCTCAAATATTTAAAATAAATAATAATGGTACAATATTTTATGTAATAAATGTAACAGATTTAATTGATTGCCTTGATTATGACAATTCAGAAATAAAGTGTTTTCCATCTTCTGGTAGAATTATGAGAGTAATTAAATATGTTTTTAAAATTGAAAAATTAAAGAATGTAACTATTTTTAAATTACCAGAATTTCCAAAGGCAATATCTTATGTTACAGAGGAATTTAAAAATGTTGTAGAAGAAAATAATATAAAAGGTTTTAAGTTTAAAGAACTATAATTTAAATTACAATTTGTGGAGTAGATTATTTAAGATTTACTCTTTTTTGCTACAATTAAGAAAAATAATTTACTATAATTCATTACTAATAACTAGATGTCAAAGACTTTTGACAGACAAAAATATTTCTTTCATATAAAATGTAATTGGAGGTGCAAAATGAATGTTGGAGCAAGAATTAAAAAATACAGAGAAAAACAAAATATTTCACAAGATGAATGAATTAGCATTGAAAGTTTTTGTTTCAAGACAAACAATATCTAATTGGGAGACAAATAAAAGTTATCCTGATATAAAAAGTTTAACTATGTTATCTAACATTTTTCATGTAACTCTAGATGATTTTATAAAAGGAGATATAGAGGAGATGAAAAGGATAGCAAGTAAAGAAAAAATAGAAAAATTTAATATAATGAGTTATATTTTCCTAGTAGAAATGCTAATTGTTATGTTTAGTGCATATCCATTATTTACCTTAGATGGATACATTGGTGTTATTATTTGGGCATTATTTTTTGTAATAACATTTGTAACAGCAATAGTCATTGAGAAATTTAAAAAGAAGAATGATATTCAAACTTATAAAGAGATTATTGCTTTTATGGAAAGTAAATCATTATCTTATGAAGGAGTACAACAAGAAATTGGAAAAAGAAATTATCAAAAAATCATATTTGCATTCATTGCGGGTGTAATCACCCTTGCTATATGTTTTGCTGTAATTTTTATTTGCCAGCGTTTAACAAATTAAAGGGAGAAAAAATCATGGAATTTTGGCTTATTTTGCTTTTCTTTGTAACTATGGGCGGAAGTTGTTCATTAGCAGGTACTTGGTGGAGTAAAGACAAAAAGAAAAAACAGGATACAAACGAACCTCAAAAAGATAAATAACAAAGTAATATCAAAATAACGGCGTAAAGGCGCATGGAACAGTAAATTGAAAACCATGCGTCTTTTTTCATGCGCGCTTGCGCGCATTGCCCAACAAGGAGGAACAATGGACGACAACATTCAGACCAAGAAATAGCGATGAAAGCAGAAGCGGTTAGGACAGTACATGGGCGCTAAAAGGAATCTTAAAAAGCAGATAGACAGTTTGGATAAGATGTATGATAATATAGACGAAAAAAGCATAGCAGTCTGCCCTGATAGATGAGATTCAGGTATACGAGGAGGGCAGACCAATGAAAGGCAAAAACGATGGAACAACAATGGATAGTCGATAGCCCAGATAATACCGCAGGGATTCTCCTGCGCCTTGCCCGCATCAGCCAGGGAAAAGGGCAAAAAGAAGTCTGCCACGGCCTGTGCGTGGTGTCTTACCTAAGCAAAATCGAGCGTGGCAAAGGAAACCCGGACACCGCCCTTTTGGGGCAGCTGTTTGGAAGGCTGGGCATCACCTATGAAACAGAAAAAAACTTTTTGGAAGAGAGCAGGGAGCAGATTCGGAAATATTTTTACAGGAATCTTTATGAGCTTAAAAGAAAAGAGCTGTTTGAGGAATTAAAGAAAAAGGAAGAAAGGCTCCGGTACTCACCGTTGGCGCTTTACTGGCTTTTCATTTCGGCCATGGAGGGAGAAGGCGGAATGGAGCTTTTGGGGAGCCTTCAAGAGAGTATGGACAGACGACAGAAGGCTCTTTTTTTTGTCCTGAAATCCTATGAGAACCCGGATGTGGAGGCTAAGGTGCGGTACTGTGAGGCGGCAGCGGAATTGACAGGCGACACATTTGTGATGCGTCAGCTCCTTTATGCGTATTTTGCCGCGGGCAGGTACAATGCCATCCATTATCTGGAAAACCGTTTTGTGGCATTGGCGCTGGAAGAGGGGAATACCTATGCGCTTGCGGATTATTACTATATGAATGCATCCGCTTATGCCTGCGTGAACATGGAAGAGATGATGGTATCCTATTACCGGAAGGCGGAGCACTTGATCATGAACACTTGCTGGGGGGAAGAAATGCTTCCCGATATTTACTATAATATAGGCGCCGTTTATGTGGAGCTTGGAAAATACGAGCTTGCGCTTTCTTATCTGAACCGGGTTACACAGGACAGCTTTTTGCTGTGGCATAAGAAAGGCCTGGCGTATTTGGGGCTGTCCCAACAGAAGGAATTGGATGAATCCCTGATAAAAATGAAAGGTTTTTTGGAAAAAGGCGGGAATAACATACAGGCGGGGGAGGTGGAGAGACTTATGTACCAGGAGCTTCGTATGCGCAGCGAGCCGGGATATGAGAAAAGCCCGGAATATCTGGAACTTTTGGAAACCCTTTTGGCTGTGTTGA
>CATKYP010000060.1 GCA_949840855.1 uncultured Bacilli bacterium
AAGAATTTAAATTAGTTTCTAACAATAACTATTATAAGAAAATGGGAGATAGATATACTATTAATATAGATTATGATGAATTATATGGAAATGATTCTAATTTAACTTTAAAAATAGCAGGTGTTATAAGAGGAAAAAAGGATAGTGATTTTGCTAAACTTACTGGAACAGGCCTTTTATATAATGAAACTCTTCTAGAGCATGTTATAGAAACTAATAAAGAATCAGATATTGTAAAGGATCAAAGAGAAGTTGATTATAATATTTTAACTCTTGAAAGATTTGAAGATGAAGAAGGCGAAAAAATTAAAGATCAAACTCTTGCATATTTAGGAGCAGATATAGCACCAATTGCTATTCAGATTTATCCAAAAGACTTTAATAGTAAAGAAAAACTTTTAAAATATTTAGATAAATATAATAAAGGAAAAAGCGAAGAAGATAAAATTATTTATATAGATCAAGCAGAATTAATTACGTCTTTATCTGGTAATATAATGGATGCCATAACAATAGTTTTAATAGCATTTTCATCAATTGCTCTAATTGTATCAAGTATAATGGTTGGAATTATTACTTATACTTCAGTATTAGAAAGAACAAAAGAAATTGGAATTTTAAGAGCTCTTGGTGCTAGAAAAAAAGATATTAGACGTGTATTTAATGCAGAAGTTTTAATAATAGGATTTGCTAGTGGTTTATTAGGAATAATTATAGCAAGACTTTTAATATTCCCAATAAATATGATAATTGATAATCTATCTGGATTACCTAATGTTGCAAGATTAAACCCAATACATGCAATTATTTTAATACTTATAAGTATAATTTTAACTCTTATTGGTGGAATGATTCCAGCCAGAGTTGCTTCTAAAAAGGATCCTGTTATAGCACTTAGAACTGAATAGAAAGAAGGTAATAATATATGAATCTAAAAGATTTAGTGAAAAATGTAGATATCGCAATGAGGAAAGAGACACAAAAATATAATCCAGATATAGAATTTATTTATGATATAGCACTAAAATCGGGGGGGTACTAGCCAGTAAATATAACGCTAATATAGAAATTGTAAAAGTTGGTATTGCACTTATGGATTTGAAACTTCTTGAAGCACAGAGTTTAGGTCAAGCTAAAAAGCATACTGAGATGGCTGTAGATGCTACTATAGAAATGCTAAAAGATTATGATATTGATGAGGAAATAAAGAAAAATATTATTAATTGTGTAAAAGAGCATCATGGCTCATCAAAATACTATAGTATAGAATCAGAAATATGTGCTAATGCAGATTGTTATAAATTTCTAACTCCAAAGGGGATATTAGCATATTGTTCACTACTTGGAAGAAGATATCATAATTTGGATAAAGAATGGGAACAATTAGAATATAAAATGGATGAGAAATACAATATTATCTCATTACAAACAGTTAGAGATGAGTTAGAACAATACTATAGATTATTTAAAGAGCTACTAGAAAATGCTAAGAAGTAATAAGAAAAATAACTCAGTATTAAATAAAATGCTAGTAATTTTATCGTTATCATAGAGGAATGATTATTATTTTTGTATTACTAGAAACTGAATGGTTAAAGGATGTAAAATAATCTACTACCATAAATATTATTATAGAAAAAATAAGGAATATTATAGTTATTATTAAATATTGCAAACAGTAAAAACTAAATATTTTTATTTGACTGGTGCACTTAAAAATATAGAAATATGGGATTTATCGAAAAAATTAGCTAAAGGTAAATATATGACTTATTTAAAAAAATAATGTTAGTAGAAAATGATATGTGAGGTCAAGAAAGATGATAAAAATTAATAAAAAGTTGGCACTATTTTGTTCAGTAGCACTTTTAAGTACTAGTGAGAAAGTGTCATTAACATACTTAAATAAAGAATGTGATAAAAAAGTAGTTTTTGATTTTGAAAATAATAATTTAAATTATAATAGTGATAAATATACTTCTTTTCTTCAAAATTATGAAAATCTAAAAGAAGTTGGTAAGTTTGTAATAAATAGATCTGTTAATAAAATTATTTCTGATGAGATAGTTAGTTCTTCTACCGAAAATGGGGATAATCAAATAATTAGATTATTAAGTATTTTAAATTCTGAGAATACGAAGTGTGATTTTTATAATACGATTGACTCTATTAGTTATGATGAAAAACTATATTTGAATTTTAGTGAAGAATTTGATATAGATATTTACAAATTAGCATTAGGTTTTGAAAATCATGATAAAAATAGTTTATCAATTTATATGAATAAGTATCTTAATAAAATAAAAACTAAGGAAGTTGCTATTGAAGATATTTATGATTTTAATATGATTTATAGCTACTTTTCTACTTGGGAAGAATTTGATAATTCATATATGATTAAGTTTAATGAAATACTTATAGAGCAGGAAAAGGAATATCTTAATCAATTTATAGCGGCAAAAGGTGCAGTTTATGTGCATTATAATCCATTTACTGGCTTCAAGAGTGTGCCCAAAGAAATAGAAGTTTTAACGTATATTCCTTTTGGTGGAGAGCAGAAACTTTGTTTTCCCAAAGAATTTAAAAATGTAATGTTTTCAGAAATATCAAATACACTTTATTATGATGATAATATTAATATATGTGAAAGAGGAAAAATTGTAGAGTATACTGTAAAGCATGATCCATCATTTGGTTGTATATTAAAGGCTACTATTCCAACATATAATATAAATAAGGATCTTGTAAAAACTTATTATAAATAATTCATATACAATTATGGGTGTATCATTTTTTTGACTTTCTCTTGTAGAAAGTTTTTCTTTGTTATATAATAATTTTTAGATAATGAGGAAGGTGTTTTATGGGAAAAAGAGTTATTAGTGCATTTGTTATGCTAATTATATTTATACCATTATTAATAATAGGTGGGAATGTTTTTACAATATTTATTTCTTTACTGGGAGTTCTTGGATTATATGAACTTTTTAAGTTAAAGAAAAGTAATAAAGATATTCCAACTGTTATGAAATTATTTGCTTATGTAATAGTCATATTTTTAAACTTTAATAATATTGATATAATAGACTTTCATTATGTAATGGATTATAGATTGATTAGTATGATTATATTTATATTTTTACTTCCAATAATATTTATAAATGATAATAATACATATAATATTACTGATGCTATGTATTTGATTAGTTCTACATTATTTATTGGCTATAGCTTTAACTTAATTACGATTACTAGAAATTATGATTTGTTATATATAGTTTACTTACTGCTTATATCAACAATTACAGATACATTTGCTCTAATCACAGGAAAGCTCATAGGAAAACATTCTCTTTGCTCGAGTATTAGTCCAGGTAAAACAATAGAAGGCTTTATTGGTGGATTGCTTATGGGAGTATTTGTATCATCAAGTTTTTACCATATATTTATAGATAGTACTTTTTCACTTTTTACTATAGGTTTTATAACATTTGTATTAGCCATCATAGGTCAACTAGGTGATTTGGTGTTTTCTATGATAAAAAGATATTATAAACAAAAAGACTTTTCGAATATTATCCCAGGACATGGTGGAATACTTGATAGAGTTGATAGTCTAATATTTATTGTTTTAGCATTTATTTTTGTAATTGATATTATATAGGAGGAAATTATGAGTATAATTATTAATTTGATATTATTTATATTTATTTTAGGATGTATTGTATTTATTCATGAACTTGGACATTTTACTTTTGCGAAATTAACAGGAGTTTATGTATATGAGTTTGCTTTGGGAATGGGACCTAAACTATTTAGTTTTAAACCTAAAAAAAGCGAGACTGAATATTCTCTTAGAGCTATTCCTTTAGGTGGTTTTTGTTCTCTTGCGGGAGAAGACTTTGAAAACGATGAGAAGAAAATTCCCAAAGATAAATTATTACAAGCTAAGAAGCCTTGGCAAAGATTTTTAATAATGTTTATGGGGCCTGGTTTCAACTTTATCTCAGCACTGTTAATTTTATTTTTAATAGGACTAATTTGGGGAAGCACTACAATGACTCCAAGAGTATCTAGTGTAGAAAAAAATTATCCTGCCTATAATGCGGGTATAAAAGAAGGAGATATTGTAACAACTGTAAATGGTCATAAAATTAAAACTATGGATGATTTAAGTTTATATTTAACATTAGCAGATAGTACCAAAAAAACATCTATTACAGTTAAAAAGGAAGATGGAAAAATAGAAAACTATTCTCTAAAAGCTAAAAAAGTAGTAGAGAAAAACAAAAAGGGAGAAAAAGTAACTAGCTATAGATATGGAATAGGTTTACAAACAGATAAAGTATATGGAATAGGAAATGCTATAAATTATATGTTTGTTAAAACCGGATCACTTTTTAAACAAATGGGAGTTACTGTTATGTACTTATTTACAGGTGGAATTAAGGTAAATCAATTAAGTGGTCCAGTAGGAATTTATACCATAGTAGGTGAACAAGCAAAAAGTGGAATTTCTAGTATACTTTATTTAATAGCCTATCTAAGTATTAATGTTGGTTTTCTAAATCTGCTTCCAATACCAGCATTTGATGGAGGACATATTTTATTTATTATTATTGAAAAAATAAAGGGGAGTCCTGTTTCACCAGAATTAGAAAATAAAATTCATACAATTGGTCTATATTTACTAATGTTATTAATGTTATTTATAACAATTAATGATATAATTAGATTATTCTAAAAAAATTTCCTAACTATATTTAGGATTTTTTTATTTAATGGGTATTTTAATTTTATAGTTTATAGTTTATAATAATAAATAGAATAGGAAGGTTGTGAAGAAATGATAGCATATACTTTATGTGATGGTAAGTTAATGAGTGTATCTCCTATGTATGTAATAGTTATATCGGTACTCATCTTATCATTTATAACAGGATTAATTATTACTATTTTGGATTATTCTAAAAGAAAAAAAGAAATTATTTCTAATACAAGTATGTCAAATGATGTAAATGAAAAATCAACAGTTATTTCTGGAAAATCTAAGGAAAATGATCTTCATAATAACCTAACTAATAATAGTATACCAACTATAAATATGAATACACCTAATCCAATAAATACTAATATAAATAGTAATGTTAATAATAATGTTGCGGTTGTAATTAACAATATTGAGGATACTAATAATATAAATCAGAAAATAAATGCAATTGATACTCTAAAAATAATTCCAAATGAGGTTGAAGCATTAGATTTTGAGTCAGATATTAAAATTATTCCGTCTGATATTGAAAGCTTAGAAGACGATATAGATATTAAAATTACATATATGGATTAGGAGGTTAGCTATGAATATTATAAAAAATGTGTTGCTAATCCCTTACTATATTCTTAGAGTGTTTTATGTTGGCTTTCACTTTTTGATATCACAAATAGCTTTAGGATTTTATTCTTATTTTGTATGGTTTTTTGAAATGATTCATAAAATATTTAAAAATAGTGTTAAATTAGAGAATATAATAAGTCATTATAAGAAAAGGACTAGACAACCTGAAAAATTATTATTCTTTCTATTTCTTTTGGTGTGTCTTTCAACTAGCTATTTATTTTTAACAACTAAAGTGGATTTTAAAAATTCTCATACTGATAAAAAAAGTACAATTGCTGAAAATAAAAATATCAGGAATATGTATAAGGAATTTCAAAAGTATAATTTATTCGATATTAATTTTAAAGAACTAAAAGACATAAATAGTGATGCTATTGGTTGGATTTTTGTTAATCATACTAATATTAATTATCCAGTATTAAAAACAAATGATAATGAGTTTTATCAAAATCATTATTTTGATAAAAGTGATAATGATGATGGCTGGATATTTATGGATTATAG
>CATKYP010000061.1 GCA_949840855.1 uncultured Bacilli bacterium
ATGGTTAAATTTCTTACCTCTAATAAAGACATCCTATTTAACCTCCTTTTCTTTTCGGAATGATACCTTTGAAAAATATTTTTCTTTTATTTTACCTACACATATTATTTTTATCATATTTACCTCTTATACTTCTATTATTGGACTTACTTCATTTTGATGTGCAATTAGTATTTCTATATTCTTTTCTTCTAAAGCTTCTTTTGTTGTATTATAGGCTAATGCTTCATCATTATTTTTTTCACTAAGATGAGCTAGAAGTACATATTTTGTATTATTTCCTGTTATTTCCTTTAAGTATTTTGCTGTTGTATTATTTGAAAGATGTCCTCTATCACTTATTACTCTTTGCTTTAAAAAAGGAGGGTAGGGGCCATTCATTAACATTTCTTCATCGTGGTTACTTTCAATCAAGTAAATGTATTTATTTTCTAACATTTTTAAGTATTTTCTATTAATATAACCTGTGTCAGTTATATAAACTAGACTTTTTTCTTGATAGGTTATAATATAGCCAACAGAATAAGCTGTATCGTGCGATGTTGGAATAAGTTCAATCCTAACATCTTCTATTTTATTTTTCTCTTCTAGAAATATAATTCTATCAAGAGGTACAATATTTTTTAATTCATCATACATTTTTTTGGCAATCATAATTTTTAAGTTAGTATATTTAATTATTCCTTCTAAACCTTTTATATGGTCATTATGAGAGTGAGTTATTAGTATTCCAAAAAAAGAAGAGAAATCCAAGCCATTTTCTTCTATTCTTTTTTTTAGAGTTCTTTGAGAAATACCAGCATCTATTATCAAATTTATTTTTCCACATAGAACTATAGCACAGTTTCCTTTTGAACCACTAGCTAGAGTTTGGAATTTTAGATTAGTACATTGACATTGCATTTAATACTCTTCCTCCATAATATGGATATCCTGTCCAAATTGAGAAGTGTAGGTGTACTCCTGTTGCATATCCAGTTCTTCCCATTCCTCCTATTACTTGACCTCTTGCTACTGTTTGACCTTCTTTTACTGTGTAATCTGCTAAATGTGCATATAAGCTATAGTATCCATTATTATGATTTATAATTACATACTTTCCATTATCCCATTTGTATGATGCTTTAACAACTGTTCCTGCTTGAGCGGCAAATATAGGTGAGCCATATCCACATCCTGCTATATCTGTACCATCGTGTAATACTCCCCAACGATATCCAAATGGACTTGAGATAGAGTTACAAGATGCTGGCCATCCCCAACTTCCACTAGTTGCAACAGGACTGCCTCCTCCAACATAGTAACTTTCTTTTCCACCTTTTATAATTATTTCATTTATTGAAGGTGATACTTCTTCAGTATTAGTTGTAACAATATTTGTTGTTTCTCCGTTTATTTTTCTTACCTTTTGGGTTACTTTATTTTTACCGTTTACTCCTTGTTGTGCTGTTTCTTCATAGCCAACATATTTTGAATTGTCATATCTTATCTCTGTTTGATATTTTTTCTCTTCATAAGCAACTACTTCATCTTCTTCTACTATATTTACTTGAGGATTCAATATTCCTATATTTACAATTTGGCCATTATAAAGAAGAGCATTCTCTGAAGTAAATTGCGGATTAATTATTAAGAACTCTTCTGTAGACATTTTATTATTGTAAGAAATATCACTTATAGTATCGCCATCTTTTATGGTATATGTTTCTTTATTTTCTGTTGTTCCAAATAATAAGTATTTACTTAATTCATCTTCTTTTAAATAAATTGTTTTATCTGTTGGTATTTTTCCTTTTTTTATAGTAATATCATTTTCTATATAAATTTTTTCTATTATTTTTCCTGTGTCTTTTATAGTTTGTTTTTTATTTGATTTATATGTATTATAGTCTTCTGATGTAATAAAAGATTTAACTGTAGTATTTATTGCTTTTGTAAACACTTTTTTGTCTATTACATATATTTTAATGTTTTTAATTTCTGTTTTATCTTCTTCTTTAGAAGCTACTTCCTTTTTTATGTTTATTTCATATCCATCTATTGTAAATGAACTTATATCTTTTATTTTTGAATATATATCTTTGGTTGTCATTATATTATTTGAATATGTTATCTCTTTTTTTATGCTCAAATCATCTGGGGCATATACTTTTTTTATGTTGTATTCTTTTTTTAAAGCTTCTTGTTCTCTATCAATATATTTTTCTAGTTCTTCTTTTGATTCAACAAGACCAATAGATTTTCCTTTTAAATATACGTGATAAACTGTTTTTGGGGTTAAACTGAATTTTTCAAATCCTAATGTGAATGTACTCATAAGAATTAAAATTATTAAAATGCTTAATCTTATCTTAGTTTTCGGCATTATTATTACCTTCCTTCCTTATATTAAGAAATGTTGATGTATTTTTTTTAAATAATAACTCTATTGTGGCAGTAGGTCCATTACGGTGTTTTCCAATTATTAATTCACTAATACTAGTATTTTCTTCATTTCTTGCTTCTTTATTATAATAATCATCTCTATATAGGAATGATACTATATCAGCATCTTGTTCAATTGAACCAGATTCACGTAAATCACTCATTAATGGTCTCTTATCTTCACGTCCTTCCACAGCACGAGAAAGTTGGGCTAGAGCAATTATTGGTATCTTAAGTTCCATTGCTAAAGTTTTTAGGGATCTTGAAATATCTGATACTTCTTGTTGACGGTTAGCTCCATAATTTTTACCTCCTGATATTAATTGAAGGTAATCTATTATAACCAGACTAAGACCTTTTTCTCCACTTGCTAATCTTCTACACTTTGATTTTATTTCTCCAATAGTTATACCTGGTGTATCATCTATAAAAATATTAGTATTTTCTAATTGACTTACCGCTTCACTTACTCTTTTCCAGTCCTCATTTAAGAGTTTTCCTGTTTGTAGTTTATATCCTTCTATTTGTCCAAGAGATGATATAATACGATTTGCTAATTGTTCTGCTCCCATTTCTAGATTGAATAACGCTACTGTTTTTCCTGTATTTATAGCGACATTGGTAGCTAAATTAAGCGCAAAAGCTGTTTTACCCATTGCTGGACGTGCTGCTATTATTATAAATTGATTTTCATGAAGACCTGCTGTTAATTTATCTAAGTCATACCAACCTGTAGGTAGTCCTGTTACTTCTCCTTTAGTTTCAGCTAATTTTTCAAGATTTCTTTCAGCTTGTGCCATTACTTCTTGAATTGATTTAAATTCACTTGATTTTCTATTTTTTACTATACTAAATATTTTTCTTTCTGCATTGTCTAAAATGTCATTTACATCTTCTTCTGTGTTATATCCATCATTAGCTATTGAAGAGGCTGTTTCTATTAATCCTCTTAGAAGAGATGCTTC
Source organism: uncultured Bacilli bacterium (assembly GCA_949840855.1). GTDB lineage: Bacteria > Bacillota_I > Bacilli_A > RF39 > UBA660 > UBA2730. The sequence goes on from CATKYP010000061.1 coordinate 3,390, forward strand.
TTCAACACTTTTAATATAGTAATCAATATTAGTAGCAACTGGTACAAAAGTCATTATTTCTGTTAAATATTCAACTCCGCCAACTTCGTTTAATTCATTTGTTTTTTGAAGTTCAGTTGTCAAAGTAATAGTATCTAGTGGTATTTTATTGTTATTTAGTTTATTCATTGCTGCAAATATTTTAGCATGTTTATCATCATAAAATTTTGTGCTGTCAAGACTTTCGCATGCTTTTGCTAGAGCATATTTTGATAAAAAACAGGCACCTAAAACGGATTTTTCTGCTTCTATATTATTTGGCATTGTTCTAAGAGCCATAGTATCACCTCGTAATTTTTATTTAATAATGTGAATTTTTATTTTTGCAATAATATCTTGGTATAAATTAATATTTATATAGTGAAAACCAAGAGTTGATAAGGCATAATCTAAATCTATTTGATTTTTTTCTATTTTGTATCCTTTTTTATTTAATGATTCTTTTATTTGCTTAGTTGTAACACTTCCAAATACTTTATCGCCATTTCCTGTGTTTACTTTGAATTCTAGTGTTAATTTTTCTAGTTCATTTTTTAACTTTTTTGCTTGTTCTTGTTCTTCAATATGCTTTTTTGTTTCCTTTTTGTTTTCTAATTCTATTTTTTTCATATTTTCTTCTGTGGCTTTAATAGCATAATTATTTTTAATTAAGTAATTTTCGGCATATCCATCTTTAACTTCTTTTATTTCACCTTTTTTTCCTTGTTTCTTTAAGTCTTTAATAAAAATTATTTTCATTTTATATTTTCCTTTCTACTACTATATTTTATTGTTCACTATCTTGTTTTTTTAATTCTTTTGTTAGAATAGTATGCACTTCTCCAATTGCTTTTTTTTCAAATATCGCAGCACCATTGTAGGAATCTCCTCCGCCTCCTAATTTTTCTAAGATAGGAGTTATGTTATAGTTACCTAATGATCTTGCTGATAGTCCTACTAAGTCTTTTCCTATTTTTCCAATTACAAAGCTTGCTTCTATGTCATTGAAAAATAGGAGAGTATCTGCCATCTTGGCCAAATCTTCTCTTCTATATGTTATATATTGTGTGCCTCTTGTTATTGCTACTTTATTTATTACCTCTATATTGGCAAGTAATTTCTGTTGTTCTACATAAGAATTGATATCTTGTTTTAATAAATACTGAACTTTTTTAGGACTTGCGCCCATTGCTGTCAAGTAATATGAAGCATAATAGGTATCTGCCGTTGTTTTTAAAGTAAAGTTATTAGTATCAAGAACAATCCCTGCTAAAAGTAGAGTACAGACATAAGGTGAAATGTCAATTCCATATAGTGTCGCTATATTTACTATTATTTCGCATGTACTTGATGTATTTTCTTCAGCTATTATTAAAGTTTTTTCTATAGTGTCTTTTCCTAAATCGTGATGATCTATTATTAATTTTTTATCAAAATATTCTAAAGCATCTTCGCTTTGGACTAAAAAGGTCTTATTTGTATCTAATATTATTAAAAGATTTTTTTTATTTCTTTTATGAAGATATATTGGTATATCTCCTGATTTTATTATATTATAACAACCTTCTACTTCTCTTAAGACTTTGGCAACTCCTGCTTCTTCGTCTTTATCATCTACTATTATGTAACAATTTTTCTTTTGTTTCTGTAATATATTATACATTCCAATACAGCTTCCTATAGCATCTAAATCTAAGTTTTTGTGTCCCATTAAGAATATATTTTTGGAATTTTTTATCATTTTTTTTAATTTTCTTTTATTTTCTATAAGTCCCATAATACCTCCACTTAGCTACTATTATTATATAATAATTTTAGGTAGTTGTCTAATAATTAGAGTAGTTTCACAGGATAAAATTATATATATAAGAAAAAGATACTTTTTCAAGCATCTCGTAATTTATTGATAACTATTATATTACTTTTTTTGGTATTGTTGGGATTTATATTCAATAGGTGGTTCATATCTACAAGCCGACTTTTTCCAAGAATCAAAAAAACTTGCAATAGTATCATCCTTTTCTAATTCTTGTTGTTTCTTTTTTAACTTACCATTCTGATCATATAGAATAGTTCCATAGCGTAACATAAACTCGATTGGCTCCTCATATCTTTTACGTTTTCTTTCTTCTGAAAGGTATTTCCAATATGCAATATTTTCTATACTTAGATCTATTCCTGTTTTACTTTCTAGTTCTTTTCTTTTTTGAAGCTCTATACTTGAATCCCTATATGACGTATGATTATAAACAAAGCCCAATATAACTTTTGGTATTGTTAAATTTGATGGATTCCATCCTATATAAAATACACCTTCTAATGAGTCTGTGTATTCATTTTTAAGTTTAGAATTTTCAATTTCTTTTGTAATATAATCAGAAATCTCATCTACAGATTTAGCCTCTAAATTAACTATTTTTACTTTATCCATAATACCA
>CATKYP010000062.1 GCA_949840855.1 uncultured Bacilli bacterium
TATTTAATATTAACAAAAATACTAATAACTTACAATATTAAATTACAAAACACACAACCATTTGAAGTAAAACAAATAAGTGAATAATCAAAGTTATATCTAATAACATATAACTTTTATCTGATTTAATAGTTAACTTAGGTTTAACACCAATTAATAAAAGACATAAAACAAAGGCTAAATAATATCTTCCTTGAAGACCTACTACTACTGAATTATTAATTGATATAAAGTTTGCAGTACACTGAATATAAATTGCAGTTGTAAGAAGCGCCATCACTCCTAACATAATCAAAACAATAAAAATATTTTGCCAAATGTTAAAGTTTGTTTTCTCATACTTTTTATCCTTTTCTTTTATAAAATATGAGATTACAACAAGTATTATATAAATAACAGATAAAAAGCTATAAACAGGAAGTTGAGAATGATACATATTATTCCCTACAAATATATTTAATAAAAGAGCATTGAAATTAGTCATATATGTTCTAAATACTACTACAAAATACCACAAAATATTTCCTAAAATATTCTTCTTCTGAACTTCTGTATTAACATAATAAGAATCAAAATATATATTTGTATAATTCATCCAAATCATTCCTACTAAACAACTTAATAAAATAATGATTATATTAAAAAATAATTTTTCTTTTTGACTTTTAAAACACTCCTTCGGAAGAATAAATAATAAGAAAACAAATGGTAAATAAACAATCTTACAAGAAGCAAGTAAAATAGAAAGTAACAAGTAACTAAACCTTTCTCCATTACTTAAAGGCTTCCTATTATAACAATTACAAATAATTAACGTTAAAAAGCCAAATATAAGAGCATTAGTAAAAGCATCCGCTGATAATGTTGTAGCATTTGAAAGCAATGTTGGTGATAATAATACAAGAACTGCAAACGTTTTTAATCTAGGAAGCTTTTTTAAGAAAAAATAACAAATAAACACATAAAATAATAAGTTGAATAATCTTCCAATCTCTCCTAACCAAAATGGTCCTAAAGAAAATAATTTACCAATAAGAAATCCTATTATTTGTGGAAAATATTGAATAGGACAATAAAGCGCTGTATTAGAATACTCTGTAGCATACTCTAACCCATATTGCATTTTATCCTTTTTATTAAGCCTTTGTTTCATCATAGAAATCTCATCACTATACTTAATTTTTGTATTTCTATTAATATTATCTTTATTATAATTAGTAAATGTATTATATAAAGATTTAGGTAATTTATCTCCTACTGTATTATCTTTTTGAACAGGTGTAGTAAAATTACCTTCAACAATTTCATAAATCCTATAATAATGATTATGTTCATCACTACCAGTAAACAATGGAGCTGCGCCAATATACATTAAACCAATAGTAAGCGAAAATATCAAAAAAATAGTATGATGTTTAAATTCCTTCTTCTTAACAAAAATTGAAATTATAAAATATATAAAAGAGATTATAACTCCAATAATACCAAGTATTAAAATACATTTATTTGAATAAATATCATTTTGATTTAACTTTAACTTCAAATCACTTGCAGAAAGTAATATTGCTAAAGCTGAAACTAATAAATAATAAGTATATTTACTTTGAAATATTTTTAACATTTTTTCTTTCATTACCTTTTACCTCCTTACCGATTAAAATAGCACATAATAAATAGAATAATAACATATTAGGATAAATATATCTAACATCATGAATCGGATTTGATACAGCTACTATTAATAAGTTAAGTAAATTAGGTAAAACAATAAAAAGTGAATTATACCTAAATCTTATCCATAATATAAGCATAATAATAAATCCCAAATACATATAAAAAGCTGGATTATATAAAATTATTTTTAACAAGTTATTATTTAATGTATAATTTATTTTATTATTAACTATCTGATAATACCTTTTATTAATATGATAAGGTGTCAAATTATTCTCATTATTAACACTAGAAATATCTGTATTTAATATAAGTCCAATAGTATTTTTTGGAAATGTTGGATTCCATATAAAAGATGTACTATCAAAAACAAACTTAATAAAAACATCTGGATTCTTAAAACTATATTTAAAACAATAACTAATTAATTCCTTTTTATACTTTTTATATTTTTTGTGGTCTAATTTAGAATATGTATTATCTGAAAATGTTGGATGATACACTTTTTTTAAGCTATTAATATCAGCAACTTCTTGAATTATCTTTCTATCATTTTTAGAGATATTATTCTCTATTAAATGAAGAGATAAATATTGCATTACTTTTGGTTCTACTGCACTTTTCTCATTTTCTGTTACATTAAAAACTAAATTTAAAGAAGAAATAAAGAGCATCCCAACAACATAAATAACAGGAAGTTTCAAAAACATTTTACTCTTTTTATCTCTTTTATATAGAAGAATTATAAATATAATTAATAGTATAAGAGCAATATACATACCATTATAACGAATTTTTGAAAGTAGAACTAATGATAAACCAAGAAAAAGGCAATCTTTCAAACTACATTTAAAACTCTTTTCTAAAACCTTCTGCGATAAAAAACATACAACAAGTAAAATATAACTAAATAATATATCTTTCCACAATGTAATCGCATATAAAAAATTAATTGGATTAAAACATATAAACAGAGTAAAAATAACTTGCAAAATAAAATTCTTATTATCATCTTTCTTATTATAATGACAAATAAATGTCCAAATTAATGAAAAAACAAATATTTGAAACAAACCTATGATAGATGGATTATTCCATACTTTTAAAAGTATCATTTCTATAAAAGTATGAAAAAAAGGATGCCAGTTATTGAACTTAAAAGAACTTATTTGCTGTAACTGATTATAGGAATCATATGTCAAAATTCCTGGTGCAAAAATAAATAAGAAAATAGAAAGAATAGAAAATGTAAGAAAAAAGATAAATATATCCCTTTTATTAATATTAATTTTCATAGGGATAAGGTCCCTTCTTACCACACCTATAGTCACGATAACCTCTATACATATTTCTTATCTTTCTATATTTATCCTTTTCAAATAAAATAATATTCATAAGCTGACCTCGAAGCCCTCTTTTTAGAAAACTACAATAATCAGAAAACTTATCTTTATATAAATCATTTATATAAAAAGTATTACGCACCATATAATAACGTCTAATATAGTTATGATTACTACATACGAAATCTCTTCCCAGATGATGTTTTATACATATATCACCTAAGCTATGATTTAACTCTACATAATTTAATCTAACTATTTTATAATTGTGCAAGTGTAAATTCATACAATAATCAAAATCAACACAATCAATGAAAAACCAGTCTTTATACCCTCCTATTTTTTGATAAGCATTTAAGTTAATAATATTACCTGAAGTCATAACTTCAACTGGATAATCAACCTTATCCTTTGGTTTTTTTGGATTAGTATTAATTTTATGCCAAGGAGAAATAAGACCAATCTTCTGACAATCATTTTTCTCAATATATTTAAGCATCTTTAATACTTCGTCCCCAAGAAATTTACTATCTTGATCCATTGTTAACATCCACTCGAAGCCTTCTTTAATAGATTTTTTTGCAGCATCATTTAGAGGAAAAGCTATTCCTGTATTCTTATTATAAAAAATATACTCAATCTTCTTACTTTCTGGCAATAATTCTTTATTACTTTCATCAGGTGTATTATCTATTACATATAATTTGTCCAAATAAGGTAAATATGAATTAATATTTTCTACTACATTTTCATCCGGTTTATATAAAACAACCACACCAGATAATTTAGTCATCCTTACCCCTCCTAAATACATCCTTAAGCTTTTGTGGTATTTTAATTTTTGAAATCATTCTCCACTTTAATGTATCAAAAACCCAAGAATAATCAGCATAAGAAACTACACTAAAATAACGATTATTATACCAAATTTTTTCTTTTATAGCACTTCTATTAATATTCTTTTTTTGCTTCTTAACCACTTTATAAATATTATCATAGTCTTTTACCATCTCATCTACACTACGTATCTTATATTTAGAAATACTCTTTATCTTTTCTTGATAATCTTCAAAATTTCTAAATATATCATTTATTTTATTTATAACCTCATCTGCTGGATTATCTGTATTAATATCAATTACCCAACCTAAATTATCTTTAACAACTCTTGACTTTAAAGCACCTATGTTACTAACTAAAACTGGAATACCTGCTGAAATCGCTTCAGTTAAAGTATAAGAATAAGTCTCAGGACAAGTTGATAAAAGACAAATAAGTTTAATATTATTTTCTTTTAATAAGCTTGATAATTCTTCTCTCTTATACTTGCCATGATCAATTATTTTCCTCTTTAATTTTTTATCAAGAATTCTATCATATGTTCCAAATAAATGTAAATTAATATTATCAAGCCTTTTCTTAAGCATTTCACTTAAAATTTCACTTCCCTTAATAACACCAATTGCACCTAAAAATGCTACTTCATAGGTTTTATCATCACTAATAGATAATAATTCCTTGTTCTTTTCTAAATCTACTCCATGTTCTATAACATCTACTTTAATATCTGGATAAGTTATTTGTAATTCCTCCACACAACTATCACTTGGTACAATAATTAAAGAACTCTCATTAAACAGTTTAACCCATTCATTTCTCCAATAAGTTATCATATTTTGAGTCATATCAAGAGTCTTTTTTAAGCATTCTCCACAATCTTCAACAGACGGCTTACCACAATAAGTTTTATTACAATACATCTTATTAATAAGTGGACAAACACTATAAAAATCATGCAAAGATAAAAATGTTTTTAATTTATATTTCTTTATAATATCAACCAAATCAAAGTAATGGTTTTTCATATGATGAATATGTATAGCATCAATTGCAAAAATGTCTACTATATCTTCTACCATTTTTTTATAATCATTATTATAAAACTGATATTTTCTACTATCCATAAAATGTGGAAAAACAACTTCACTAGTAGAATTAGTCCAGTATGAAGTCAAATGATAAAGCTCATCAACTGGTGCAAGTACATGAAAATTATACTTATCTCTAAGTCTTGTAATAATATCATATACGTGTAATGTTGTCCCTCCAAGGTGATTTTCAACATCATAAAAATCATGAATTATTACTAAAATATTTGGCTTACTATTAGATTCATTCATTGCAAAAGAAATATTTGCACCAATATATTTAAGTGGAAATCTATGACACCATCCATTTAATCGATTTGTATATTCTGGATATCTTTTTTGAAGCTTTTCTCCTCCATTTTTCATAAGTGCTATCTTACTATCTGAAAAAGACTGACTCTCTTTATGATAAACATAAGCATTATCACAAAGTAAATGACGATATCCACAGTCAAGACATCTAAAACAAAAATCATTTTCCTCTCCATATCCTTTACCAAAAGTTTCTTCATCAAAAAAGCCAACTTCATCTAATACATTACGTCTAATATAAAGACAAAATCCATGTCCTGTAGGTAAATCTGGATAGTCAAGATATGAGCACTTATCGACTATTTCTGCCATTTCATTAATACTAATACCATCAGGTAATTCATTTTTAACAAAAGGAACTGGCACACTAGCCATAGTAGCATTATTAGAAAGTGGCGTAACAGTAGCAATCATTTCTCCACTATAAGCACACTTTTTAATAGAATCTAACCACTTAGGGGTTACAACAGTATCAGAGTTTAATAAAAGAACATCATTATCTTCTGAATATTTCATTCCAACATTAACAGTACCAACAAATCCCTTATTTACTTCATTTTCTAAAATTATA
>CATKYP010000063.1 GCA_949840855.1 uncultured Bacilli bacterium
AATCGACTTAATAGACTATTTGAAAGATAATAAAATTAATTATAATAAAATATACTCTGAAAGGCCAACTTTAAATGATGTTTTCTTAGAACTAACAGGAAAGGAACTTAGGGACTAATGTTTTACCATAATTTTAAATATACTATCAAAACTTTATTAAAAGATAGAGCACTTATATTCTGGACTCTAGCATTTCCTCTTATTTTAGGAACACTTTTCAATATGGCATTTTCTGATATAGAAAATAAAGAAAAACTAGAAATTATAGATATAGCCATAATTGATAATACTTATTTTACAAAAAACGAAATATATAAAGAAACATTTTTACATTTAGGAAATAAAAATAATAAAGATAGACTTTTTAATATAAAATACGTAGATGAAGAACAAGCAAAAAAGTTATTAGCAAAGAAAAGAGTAACAGGTTATTTAAAATTAGAAGAAAATTCTAAAAAAGTAGTAATAGCACAAAATGGTATTAATGAGACAATTTTTAAATATGTAACAGAAGAGATTAATGAACAAGAAAAGATTATAAAAAGCATACTTGAATATAAACTAAAAGATATAAATAGTAGTATAAATTTAGACAAATTTTATAATGACCTATATAAAAATATTAAAGAAACAATGAATAATAATAGAATACAGATAAAAGACATTTCTAGTAATAATTTAAGCTATACAATGATTGAATTTTATACTCTAATTGCAATGACGTGCTTATATGGTGGCATTCTTGGAATGGTTGCAATTAGTAAAAATCTTGCTAACATTAGTAGTATAGGAAAAAGAGTATCTATAAGTCCTGTTTCTAAAAAGAAATTAATACTAAGTAGTATTTTGGCAAGTTATATTGTACAAGTTATAGGGATAATTTTATTATTTATTTATACAAATATAATCCTAAAAATAGATTATGGAAATGATTACTTACTAGTTATCCTATTATCACTAGTTGGAACTTTTGCAGGCCTTTGCCTAGGTACCTTTATAGCTTGCATATTTAAATTAGGTGAAAATACTAAGACAGGAATAATTATTGCACTTACTATGTTCTTTTGCTTTTTATCAGGTATGATGGGGATTACAATGAAGTACATTATAGATAAAAATATTCCATTATTGAATAAAATAAATCCTGCTAATATGATAACAGATGGGTTTTACTCCTTATATTACTATGATACTAAAACAAGATTTTACTTCAATGTCATATCGCTATTATTATTTTCAATCATCCTACTATCAATATCAATATTAAGTCTAAGGAGGCAGAAATATGACAACATTTAAAGCTTTTTTAAAAGTTCTTAATAAAAATAAATTTATAGTAATAATGTATACTGCTATTTTAGTATTTTTTGGAGTATTTAATATGCAAACATCAGATAACTCTATTGGTTACATTTCAACTAAACCTGATATTTTAATCATTAATAATGATGAAAATAAAGGACTTACTAAAGACTTAATTAACTATATAGAAAAAAATAGTAACAAAGTAGACATAAAAAATGATGAAGCTTCAATTAATGATGCCCTTTTTTATAGGGATGTCAATTATATAATATATATTCCAAAAGATTTTAGAAAAGACTTTTTAAAAGGAAACGATACTCAAATAGAAATTAAAAAAACAGGGGACTATCAATCATCTCTTGCTGACATGATCTTAGAAAGATACTTAAAAGTAGCTAGTACTTATAATGAAGTAATAAAAGATGAGAACTTAATTATTAAAAATATAAATAATACCTTAAAAGATGAAACAGAAATAGAATTAACTTCAACAGTAGATAAAAATGCTCTTGATAAAGCAGCATACTATTATAATTTCGCTAACTATAGTATTTTAGCAGGATGTGTTTATATAATTTGTATAATATTATCTAGTTTTAATAACAATATGATTAGAAAAAGAACAATTATTAGTAGCACCAGTAGTAGAAGTTTTAATAGAACTCTTTTAATAGCAAATAGTCTTTTTGCTATCACCTTATGGTTATTTTATGTTATATTAAGCTTTATCTTAGTAGGAAATATTATGTTTACTATAAGTGGATTATTTTTCATTTTGAATTCCCTAGTATTTAGTATTTGTGCCTTAACATTAGCCTTTTTAATAGGGAATATTAGTAATAATAAAAATGCGCTTAATGGGATTGTTAATGTAATAGCACTAGGTTCAAGCTTCTTATGTGGAGCTTTTGTACCAACAGAATATCTACCAGATCTAGTCTTAAAAATAGCACACGTTTTACCATCATATTATTTTATAAATACTAATAACTTACTTACAAAAATAGAAAAGTTTAATTTGATTTCCCTAAAACCAGTTTTAATTAATATTGCAATAATATTAGTATTTACTATAATATTCATAGTTCTAACTAATATTATATTCAAAAGAAAAAATAAGTTATCTTAATCTAAAGTAGTATAGAAGTATATTGCTTTTTATTTTGCAACATTCTAAGTACATAAAAAAACTTAATCTTTTTAAGACTAAGTGCCATATAAAATATTATGTGCTACTTTCACTTTCTACTAATTCACTGTATACTTCTTTTGAAAAATTATGTTCACTTTTTTCAATTTCGAATAATTTGCTAGTATTTATAAGAAAGAAATCACTTTCTATTAAATTAGTACCATCTTGAGTTACAGGATCATCCCAAGTAAGGTCTAAATGATACCAAACATCATCTATTAAAACAGCATTCCATACGTGATTATCAGAAGAAATCTTATAATTAACAAGCCCCATATCTGTTAATATTATCGCCATAGCATCAGTATATCCACCACAAAGTGAATAACCTTCAAGAAGAGTACCATAAGCTGTATCTGATTTATATTTTATAACACTATTATCACTTCTATTAGAATCATACTTTGTATTATCAATAATATAGTCATGATAAACCTTAATTTGCTCTTTTACTGATAGTTCCTTGTTATATAACTTTTTTTCAATTTCTTTAATCTTTTCGCTTACTTTTTCTATATCTTTTTCTGAGTATGTATTAAAAGCTTTAATAGTAACTCGGCCACTTGTATCATATGTAGTCTCAATGTGTTTAAAACCATTATATGGATGAACAAAATTATTTATATTGGATAAAGTTACTTGATCGTTCGCTAAATATTTTACATCATTTATACAGTTTTTATAAGAAGAAGTAGGACAGTAGAATGTAAATACATCTTTTCCCGCATTAATAGTAGTATAGTAAATATTATATAAATCTTGAATATTATTAGGAGAAAAATCATCAGTATTTTGGACAAAATTAAAATCATAATTTCTATAATAACTATTTTTTTTAGAAAGTGTAACAATAGTCTCTGTTTTAACAAAGTATTTATTATATACTCTAACAAAATCATCTCTATATAAATATGTAATACCCAGTGCTATACATAAAAGTCCTGTAATTAAAAATTTCTTCATCTATATCTTCACCCTATATATAGTATACTACAAAATGTTCTGTTATAACTATCATATATGTAAATTGATGTAAAGAATTTTACACATTTATTTTACTAATACTCAATTATACTAATCAATTTTCAGTATAATATTTAAGGCGGAAATATACGAAAAAAAATGTTTGCCTTTTCTGACTTAATATGATAGTATAAGCAAGGGAAGGAGATATGTTATAATGATTTTAGAAAGAAATGATAATACCTTAAATATAGAGCAAATAAAACATTTTTTAGCCATTTCAGGAATATGTGGCGATTTAAGTGGCTATAATTGCTGTATACTAAATTATGCATTTAAAGCAATTAAGGAATATAGTAATGGAATGGATAATAATAATAGCAACATTATATCATTAGAAACAAATTGCGCAAACAAGATTTTAGTTAATATTGTCAATAAGAAAAATTATGATAGTAAATATGATTATACTAACTTAGAACTTACTTGGAAAAGAGATATTGATACTACTAACATTGATTTTATTTACAATAATAATGAATTAAACGAAATAAAAAGAACGTACGCAAAAGAGGAACTAGTAACCGACTCAGGTTATCAAACTAAAACGATATCAGAAAGTTATTCTACTATTTCTAATATAAAGGATAATAAAAAGTTAAATATTTCTGTCTCTTCATTATTAGGTAATAGTAAGCAATTTGTAAAAACAAAATAAAATATTAATAAATAATAAAATAGGGGGATAAGCTCCTACTTTTATTTTGCAATAAAAAAGAATAATTATTATTAATTATTCCATAGCATTTTTAGATTTTGTTAATCTACTCTTAAGACGAGCAGCCTTATTTTTATGAACAAGTCCAGAACTTACTGCCTTATCAATTCTTTGAACAGCAATATTTAATCTATTGCTAGCTTCTTCTACATTTCCATCTTTAACACTTTTCTCAAATTTCTTAATAGCAGTTTTCATACTAGAAGTAACAAAAGTATTAACTACTTCCTTTTTCTTGTTACTACGAACGCGCTTTTTAGCACTCATAATATTTGGCATTTTTTCACCTCACTTTGTATATAAACAAACTAATTCTATCAAACTTTTAAACAAAATGCAAATAAAATAGGAAATTTTATTCATACTAATATTAGGTGATAAGATGAGAGAAATAGATTTAGGAAAGCTTAATTTAAGAACAGACCTAATAATAGATGATTTTAAAGATGAGGAAACACTAAAGAAAATTAAATATAAAAGAAAAGATATAACTAAAGAAATAATAGTAGAAGAATTAGTAATTGACGAGAAATCATCACAGATAACAAATAAAGTACCAGGATTATATAAAAATATTTCATTTAAAGATATAACAGATAGCACAAACTTTAAATTAGTAGAAGAAACATTTACCAGTACTCTTATAAGTTTTTTAGAAGAATTAAATATAAAAGAAACTTCTTCTTGTTTAGTAATAGGCTTAGGAAATGTAAAGTCTACACCAGATGCTTTAGGACCTAAAACAGTAGAACAGATAATAGTAACTCATCATATATTAAAAATAGGCTCTCTTGAAGAAGGATACAGAGACACATCTATTTTAATACCAGGTGTTACAGGGACAACTGGAATAGAAACTAAAGATATTATCTACGGTGTAAAAGAACTTATAAAGCCAGATTTTCTAATAGTAATAGATGCTTTAAAAACTACAAAAACATCAAGAATTAATCAAACTATTCAAATAAGTAATAGTGGTATAGCACCTGGAAGTGGGGTAGGAAATACTAGAAGTGCTTTAACAAAAGAAACCCTAAATGTTCCTGTAATAACAATTGGCGTTCCTACTATAATTGATTCAGTAACAATAGTGATAGATACATTAAACTATATCTTAAAAAAAATAAGCTATGATAAAGATAATATTAATAATCCCAGAAATAAAATGGCTATTACTAAAGACTATGAAAACTATAATAAAGAATTAACAGATAGTGAAAAGGAAAAGATACTGGGATTAATAGGAACACTTGACGAGGAAAGTCTAAAATCACTTTTAAATGAAGTACTAAATCCTCTAGACTATAATTTTATGGTAACACCTAAAGAAATAGACTTTTTAATAGACAAATTATCTAATTTATTAAGTTCAGGTATAAATAAGACTCTTCATAAAATAAAGCGACAAAATTAAACACCTACAAGTATTAAACTTAAATAAAGTAGGTGATAATGTGAAAAAAAAAGTAAAATTAAAAAATAATTCTAAAAGCAAAAAGACTAAAATAAAACTTTTCCTCTTTTTGCTTTCATTTATTATAATAACTACAATT
>CATKYP010000064.1 GCA_949840855.1 uncultured Bacilli bacterium
AAATTATTATATTATTTTAGACATATATAATAAAAATACTAAATACATAATTGACATAATAAATCCATTTATTTTTTCAAAGTTTGATGTTTTATACTTAACTCCTACTCCTATAGTAATTAAAAGTCCACCAATAAGTCCACCAATATGAGCAAAATTGTCTATTCCAGTAATCATAAAACCTAAACATAGATTAGTAACAATTAAGGGAATTATTTGTGTTCTTACAACATTTCCTAAATATACTCTATAATGATATCCAAAATATACCAAACTTCCCATAAGACCAAATATTGCTCCACTTGCCCCTACACTTATATTATTTCCTAAGAAAATAATAGACATAAGAGAAGATGTTATAGCACTAAACAAATAAATAACTAAAAATTTTATTTTTCCTAAAAAACTTTCTAATTGACGACCAATTACTAATAAGGCATAACAATTAAATATTAGATGAAAAACATTAGCATGAATAAAAGCAGCACTTAAGAGCCTATAATACTCTCCTCTTCTAATATAAGGAGCAAAGAGAGAAAAATTCTCTATAAAATAATTACTTTGATTAAATAAAACTGGAATTAAATATATAAAAATATTAAGAGCTACTAATAAAAATGTAATCATAGGATATTTTTGTTTAAATACTTCTTCTACTTTTTTATTATCAGTAACATTATGCTTATTTATATCATTAGTTATTTTAATAAATAATTGCATTCCTTCTTCTGTATATTCAAAAGTATCAATAATATCAGGAAATGTTGTTTTTATAATATTATTTTTTATAATATCTTCTTCATCAGTCACTTTTAAACAGGTAATTCCTTTCGCTGGTGACTCTTCTACTTCCTCATCCAAATCTAGAAATATACTAAGAGTATTTATTTTAAAAGATAATGTTCTAGCTTTTATCTTTTTTACAATTCTCTTTGTTTTAAAAATATCAAAACCAAATTGTTCCTCATTCAAAATATGACCAGATACAATTCTAACTATTTTATAATCTTCTTCCATATTTTCAAGCCAAATCTCATTCTCAACACCTTGAAGTATTACAGGATTATAATTCTTTTTAGTAATAAAATAATGAAGTAATTTCATAACTAACATATTCTTATTATCTAACAAAGCTTCACTTATATTATTTTTCAAAATATCCCCTCCTCCTGTAAATATATTATATACTATAAGTTAATTTTAGAAAAGAACATCTGTAATGTTTTTCTAAAAAATAAAAAACAATAAATAGATTAAAATATTCTATTATTGATTCAATTTATTAGAAAAATTATTTTTCTAATAATATAAGTCCTAAATCATAAAATGTTCCATCAGCTTTTTGAGCTAGTATAGTAACTCCTCCTAACTGCATAGCATCAGCAGTATAAAACTTTACTACTCCTGAAACATTTGGTATCTTTCCATATGACTTAATAGCATTTCTATTACTTGTTATAGCTTCTAATAAAGGAGTATATTCTACAGTACCATCACTCATCAAATATAAAATAGTAGTACCACTTATATCCTGTCCATACCCTCCAATATAAATATCTTTTATTTCTGTTGAAAAATTATTAATTGTAAAAGACTCTATATTAGAAGACCAAGCTGAAGAACCAGATAGTGGTCCAAATAAAGACCAATTTATATTTAATTTAACACTTCTTCTGTCTTCACTAAGTTTAATTGACAATCCATCGGCATTATCATAAAAAGCTAATGTATAAGTCTCACCTTTACTATTAATGCACTTTTTAGAATCAACAGTTAAATCAAAATTAGATGAATATTCATTTTGATTATTTCCATTATTTACTAAATTATACTCTTTATTGTTACCTTTTTGATTTGTTTTAATATTGCCTGAAAATAGTACATTATCATTACTAATATAATAAGCCATAGAAACTACAATTAATACTAAAGCTGCAACTATTACACTTAAAATTACTTTCTTCCTAGAATTATTTTTGGACATAAACTCACATCCACTATAGTAATAATTATAACGTTTTGTTAACTAATTGTCGATTACATATTTTTATATACGTGTTGTTCTGGACAAATTCATTAGAGAAAAAACTAATAAAATTTACTGTAAATTATTCCTTACTATCATTTGCTAATTTTTCATAATACTCATATCTTTTTTTTGCATTATTCTTATTCTCTTCTAATATTTCCTTAAATGATTTATTTATGCTTTTTAATGTTCTATAACGATCTTCTCCACCAATAAAATCTGAATACTTAGAAAAGTCAGCTTTCGAGTCAAGTGAAAACTTAGAAGTTTCTGGATTATAATGAAATATTGGAAAGTATCCAGATAAGGTTGCATTTTTCTCCTCTTCCATAGTATTTCCCATTCCCTTAATAATTCCTTGGGCAATACATGGAGCATAAGCAATGATAATTGATGGTCCATCATATTTTTCAGCCTCTTTAAACACTTTTATAGTTTGAAGAGGGTTAGCTCCCATTGAAACAGTTGCAACATAAACATGTGGATAAGTTAAAGCTATACGTGCTAAATCTTTCTTACTTGTTTTCTTTCCATTTGATGCAAACTTGGCAATAGCACCCCTTCTTGTAGATTTTGATGCTTGACCACCAGTATTTGAATATACTTCAGTATCAAGTACTAATATATTGACATTCTCATGACTTGCCAAAACGTGATCTATTCCATTATAACCAATATCATATGCCCATCCATCTCCACCAACCATCCAAATAGATTTAGGCTTTATAAAGTTCTTTAATTCTTTTAATTCCTCTATCTTAGTTTTATCAATTATTTCATACAAATTAGAAGCAGTCTCTTCATTTATTTCATCAACATAAGCTTTATAGATTTTTTCTTCACTCTTTTTAACTTCTTTAATATTTTCTTTAATTATATTAACAATTCTATTTTTAATTGCTATATCTGCTATTTTCATACCATATCCAAACTCAGCATTATCTTCAAATAAAGAGTTCGCCCAACAAACATTATATGGCATTGAAGGACTACTAGCACCATAAATTGAAGAACATCCAGTAGCATTAGCAATAACTAAATTATCACCAAATAATTGTGTTAGAAGCTTTAAGTATGGTGTCTCTCCGCAACCAGCACATGCTCCACTAAATTCAAATTTAGGCCTAACAAATTGACTTCCTTTAACTGTTGAAGTTGAAAGAGGAGTTTTTTCTATTACTTCATTAAATAAATAATCAGATTCACGAGAAATAGTATCATAAACTGTATGTTTCTCAACCATTTCTAAAGCTTTTTCTCCTTTTTTACCAGGGCATACATTACTACATATAGAACATCCTGTACAATCATTTACACTAATACCTATTGTAAACTTTAATTTTTCATCTTTAATATTAGCATCTAATAACTTCTCCTTTAAGCTATCAGGAGCATCCAAAACTTCATTTTCATTAAGTAAAAATGGTCTTACAACAGCATGTGGACACATCAAACTACAAAGTCCACATTGGATACAATTTTCACTCTTATAATTTGGACAAATATCAGATATATTTCTTTTTTCAAGTTTCGATGTTCCTGCTACTGTAGTACCATCTTCTTCATCCAAAAACTTACTAACAGGAAGACTATCCCCCTCCATTTTGCTAATAGTTTCAAATATATTTTGAGTCTTTGGCATTTCTGGAATAAAATTAACATCTGGTATCTTTACACTAACAAGATTTTGAACAGCTCTATCAATACTTCTAATATTTTTAGTAACAATATCTCCACCCTTATCTTTAAAACGATCTCTGATATTTTCTTTTATTTTACCAACAGCAAAATCATAATCAATAAGTCGTCCTAATTTAAAGATTAAACATTCAAATATTGAACTTATCTTGCCACCAAGATTATTTTCACGAGCAATTTTAGAAGCATCTATTATATAAAATTTAATATTTCTCCTTTTCAAAATATTTTTATCATAATTACTCATAGATTTTAAAATTTCATCTTTATCTTTTGAAGTATTAAGTAAAAATATCCCATTATTTGCAACTCTATCAAGTATTTTAAGATGTCCTAAGTAACTTTCTTTAGTACAAACTATCATATTTGCTTTTTCAATATAATAAGTTGACTTTATTGGACTTTTTCCAAATCTTAAGTGAGAAATAGTAATGCCACCACTCTTTTTAGAATCATATTGAAAATATCCTTGCACATACGCCTTAGAATAAGTACCAGTTATCTTCATTAAATCTTTTGATGCACTAACCATTCCATCAGAGCCATAGCCATATATTAAAAAAGAAGTATTATTAGTAGGTAAGACAAATTTTTTATTATAATTAACACTAAGTTTTGTAATATCATCATCTATTCCTAAAGTAAAGTTATGATGAGATTCTTTACTATCTAAAAAATCAAATAATCCTTTAATCATAGCAGGAGTAGTATTCTTACCAGAAAGTCCAAAACGTCCTCCATATATTTTTACTTTTTCACTATATTCTTTAACTACATTACAAACATCTAAATATAACGGTTCTCCTGTTGAACCTACTTCCTTTGTTCTATCAAGAACTGCTATCTTCTTAACAGTCTTAGGTAAAGCTTTCAAAAAGTATTTTGTAGAAAAAGGTCTATATAAATGTACTTCAATTAATCCAACACTTTCACCATTATCTACCATATGGGAAACAGTTTCTTTTATTGTTTCACAAACAGAGCCCATTGCAACAATAATCTTAGTAGCATTACTTGCACCATAGTAATTAAAAGGTTGATAGTTTCTTCCTGTAAGCTTATTTAATTCTATCATATAGTTATTTACAATATCAGGTAATTCATCATAATATTTATTTCTAGCTTCAGTTATTTGAAAGTAAATATCCTCATTTTGTGAAGCTCCTCTTATTATAGGTTCTTCTATATTAAATGCTCTATTTCTAAATTTTTTAAGAGATTCTTTATCTATCAATTTTTTTATATCTTCCATATCAAGAACATCTATTTTTTGAAGTTCGTGACTAGTCCTAAAACCATCATTAAAATTAACAAAAGGAACCCTTCCCTTTATTGTTGATAAATAACTAACAGCAGTTAAATCCATAGAGTCTTGCACTGAAGAACTAGCAAGTATTGCAAAACCAGTTTGTCTAACCGCATAAATATCTTGATGATCTCCGAATATTGACAAGGCATGAGTTGCTATACTTCTTGCTGCTACATTGATTACACAAGGGAGTAATTCACCAGCAATTTTATACATATTAGGTATCATCAAAAGAAGACCTTGACTTGCTGTATAAGTTGAAGTAAGACACCCTGAAAGAAGAGAGCCATGTACCATTCCACTTGCGCCTGCTTCACTTTCCATTTCAACAACTTTTACAGGTGTACCAAAAAAATTAAGTCTTCCTTCATTTGACCATTTATCAGTTAACTCTGCTATAGGAGAAGCTGGTGTAATAGGATAAATTCCTGCAACTTCTGTAAAATTATATGAAACGTGAGCAACAGCCTCATTTCCATCCATTATTCTTTTCATTAGATACCTCCCTAATCTTATAATAATTATATACTAAAATTAAATTAAATTAAATACTTATTCCAATATATATGGATTTTTTAAAGTACCATTTCCTCTAGAGATTTCACTTTTATCAATACATACTACAGGTAAAACTTTTTTAAGTATATTAGCACCTTCACTAATTATAGAACCAAATTTATCATAAGTAAAAGCTATATTATAATTATCTTTACTAGCATTAATTAAATAGTAATCACT
>CATKYP010000065.1 GCA_949840855.1 uncultured Bacilli bacterium
CTATTTGGATTAATTATTTCAACTTTTGAAATATCAATATTATTAGCTTCTGCAATATGAGATACTTCTCTTTCATCTCCTATTAAAATAGGATGTGCAAATCCCTCTTTTTGAGCTATACTAGCAGCTTCTATAACTCTTTTGTCACCTGACTCTGGTAATACAATTTTTTTAATATCCTTTTTAGCTCTTTCTTTTATTATATCAATAATATTATTCATAAATTCATTCTCCTTACTAAGTAATATTATCAATATTTCTAAAAAAAGTTAAGACTTATATAAAAAAAGTTACTTTTTAAGTTTTAGAAGTAACTTTTAAATATATAATAAAACTCATTTTAATTATTATTTTTTTACTTTAGTTTTACTATTTTGTCTTATCATAATTGGAGTATCAATACCAGTTGAAGAAGGCCAATTGATAATTTCTGTTTCATCATTATATCTATCTTTAAATTCCATACAAAAAGAATCAGCCCAATATTTACCTACATCCCATTTAGGATATTTCTTAGTCGAGTTATCACAACCACAAAAAGCAATCATTAAATTTTTATCTTCTTCAAAAGCTCTTTCTACCATAGTAATAGTAGCTTCACAAGGTTTTAAAGCATATAAAGTATCAAATTTATCAATATTTGAATTTTTGGTGAATTCATCTTTTATAATTGTTATATTATCTAATTGAGAAAGTATAATATTAGGCTCATAAATAGTTAAATTACCTCCATTCATCTTAATTTTAGGTGCAGTTAATTCAGCTAATCTCGGATATCTTCCTGCAGCTATCTCACAAACATTTCCTTCTAAGAATGAATATTTTTCCAATAATTTTACTAATTCTAGATAATAGTCTTTTCCATTATTATAAATTTCGAATTTTGAAAAAATTTGTGATAGGCGAGAAGGAGTCTTATAAACAGGTAATACCAATCCTAAATCTAATTCTATAGCAAGTTCAAGCTCTTCTGCACTAATATCGTTATAAATTTCCTTATTATTCTTTACAAAATTTAGCATTTCGTTTTTTCTTTCAAAATATTTTTCTATATCTATTTCAGACATTGTAATTTCTCCCCCTTACATAAATAATTACATATTATAACACAAAACATTATAAATTCAAAATAGTTAATGAAAAATAGAAAAATTAGTAACTATAAACAGAAAAATTGGACCTTCCCATATTTCAATTAATGATATATAATTAATAATATATAATAAAGGAGAATAAGGATGAGGAAAATTTTAAATAAGAAAGAATTATATAATATAGATGCTTATTTTAGAGCGGCTAATTATTTATCAGTAGGTCAATTGTATTTAATGGATAATCCACTTTTAAAAAGACCACTTACTAAAGAAGATATTAAGCCTCGTATTGTAGGTCATTGGGGAACAGCACCAGGTCAAAATTTTATTTATACTCATTTAAATAGAGCAATAAAAAAGTATAACTTGAATATGATATATATATCTGGACCAGGACATGGTGGTCAAGCAATGATTGCTAATAACTATTTAGATGGGACATATAGTAAATACTATAAAGATATAACAGAAGACGAAGAGGGAATGAAAAAACTATTTAAACAATTTAGTTTTCCAGGAGGAACTTCAAGTCACGTAGCACCCGAAGTTCCAGGTTCTATAAATGAAGGAGGAGAATTAGGTTATAGCCTGTCTCATGCAGCGGGAGCTGTTTTAGATAACCCAAATTTAATTGTAGCCTGTGTTGTAGGAGATGGGGAAGCTGAAACAGGCCCACTTGCAACCAGCTGGAATATAAATAAATTTTTAAATCCAATAAAAGATGGAATAGTACTACCTATACTTCATAGAAACGGTTATAAAATTGCTAATCCGACTGTATTTGGTCGTATGAGTGAAGATGAAATAGGATACTTCTTTGAAGGCCTTGGCTGGCAAGTATACTTTGTAACAGGAAGTGAACCATTAAAAATGCATCAAGAAATGGCTTGGGCAATTGATAGATGTATTAAGGATATTGAGCAAATAAAAAATGGAAAAAAGAAAAAGCTACCACTAATAGTGCTTACAACACCAAAAGGTTGGACTGGACCTAAAAAAGTAAGTGGAAATGTAGTAGAGGGAACTTTTAGAGCTCATCAGGTTCCAGTTGCAATCACCCGAGAAAATATAGTAGATTTACCACTGCTAGAAGAATGGCTTAAAAGTTATCATCCTGAAGAACTATTTACTCAAAATGGAAAGTTGAAACCAGAAATAAAAGCGGTTCTTCCAGCTACCACTAAATGTATGGGAGCAAGCCCTTATGCAAATGGAGGAATGCTTCTTAAAGAACTTATTACTCCTAATTGGCAGGATTATGCAATAGATATAAAAGAACATGGTTCTATTAATAATCAAGATACCATGACATTAGGATCATATATAAGGGATTTGTTCGTTTTAAATAAACAAAATAAAAATTTTCGTTTCTTTGGTCCAGATGAAGCCTTATCAAATAGATTTAATCACGTTTTTGAAGTTACAGGTAGAATGTGGAATTCAAAAACCTATAAAAGTGACGAATTTTTATCAATAGAAGGAAGAGTTATGGACTCTTATTTGTCAGAGCATTTATGTGAAGGTATGTTAGAAGGCTATTTACTAACTGGAAGATATGGATTTCTACATAGTTATGAAGCTTTTATTAGAGTCATTGATTCTATGGTTAGTCAGCATGCTAAGTGGTTAAAAATGACAAATGAAATTTCTTGGAGAAAGGATATAGCTTCACTTAATTTGTTATTAGTATCACACGTTTTCCAACAAGATCATAATGGATATACTCATCAAGATCCAGGCTTTTTGAATCATTTAGTTACTAAAAAAGCAGATACTGTTAGAATATATTTACCACCAGATACAAATTGCCTACTTTCATGCTTTGATCATTGCATAAAAACCAAAAATAAGATTAATGTTATAGTTGCTAGTAAACATGAAAGACCTCAATGGTTGAGTAAAGAAGAAGCCAAAATACATTGCGAAAAGGGAATAGGTATATGGGACTTTGTAAGTAACGATAATAATCCAGATATTATTATAGCCTCATCTGGAGAAACTCCAACAATGGAAACAATTGCAGCAGTAGAAATTTTAAAGTCATCTATAAAAGACATTAAGATAAGATATATTAATGTAGTAGATCTTATGAAATTACAAGCAAATGAACTACATCCTCATGGGCTAACTAATAGTGAATATGATGAACTATTTACAAAAGACAAGCCAATAATATTTAACTTTCATGGTTATCCATCCCTAATTTATGAATTAACATATAAAAGACAAAATAGAAATTTACATGTTCATGGTTATAAAGAAGAAGGAACTATTACAACACCTTTTGACATAAGAGTTCAAAACGAAATTGATAGATTTAATATTGTAATAAGTGCTTTAAAACAAATTGAAAAGTATAAAGATGTTTCCAAACCTTTAATCGATTGGTGTAATCAAATGCTTGGAATGAGTAAAAAATATATCCATGAAAATGGTATAGATATGCCATATATTAAAAACTGGAAATTTCAAAATAAAGATGAGTAGTAATCATAAAAATATATTATATATCATTTAATTAATAAAGAGAATTATTTGTAGTTATCAGATGATTCTTTTTCATTTAGATAAGGAATGATTATATGATTTATTTAGTTTTAGTAATATTAGGTTTTTTTCTGTTAGTAAAAGGATCAGACTATTTAGTAGATGGTGCTAGTAATATTGCCAAACGTCTTCATATACCAAAAATTGTAATAGGAATGACTATTGTTGCTATTGGAACAAGTCTACCAGAACTTGTAGTATCAACAACAGCTGCTCTTTCAGCTCATTCAGATATTGCAATAGGAAACATAATAGGTAGTAATATTACTAATTTATTATTTATACTTGGTTCTTGTTCATTAATAAAAACTTTAAAATTTCATAAAGAGACTATTTATTATGAAAACTTTTTTATGCTTATTTCAGGTGTACTATTATTTATATTAGGAATTAGCTCAAAAGTAGAAAATATGAATTTTATTGGTAGGGGAGAAGGATTATTTTTACTTGCATTATGTTTCTTGTTTTTATTATATAATCTTTGTATTTCTATAAAAAATAGCAAAAATAATAATGATGAAACTGAAAAGAAAAGTATAATACTGTCAGTATTTAAAATAATAGTTGGCATTGTAGCTCTAAAGCTTGGTGCTGATATAGTTATAGATAATATTACTTATTTTGCTAAGATGATAGGTGTTAGTGAAAAAGTAATCAGCTTAACACTAGTAGCATTTTCTACCAGCCTTCCTGAATTTATGACTAGTATATCAGCAACTAAGAAAGGTGATGTCGATATTGCAATAGGAAATATTATTGGTTCAAATATTTTAAATATTTTATTAATAATAGGACTTACTGCTTTTATATGTCCAATTACTTATTCTAAAACATATAATAAAGATATGATTTGGTTAATGCTTAGTAGTCTATTATTTATAATATACCCATTTATAGGTAAGAAAAGTAGCATGACTCCTTTTAAAGGAATAATATTTCTAGCAATATATATTTTATATGTTTTCGAGCTTTTGGTATAAATGCCCAATTAGCATATTTTCTTGATCATATATTATTTTAAAGGAGGAAATATGTTTAATTTTAATGAATTATTTGAAAATGAAAATACTGGTGACAGGGTAATGAGCTTATATTCACCAAGAGAGGGATATACAAGAGGTAATTTATTTCCAGAACTTTATGATGGTTACAAAAATTATAAACCTGCAATATTAAGAGCTAATGATGAAAAGAGTAAAATGCTTCTTGAACTTGGAGAAATCAGTTTTGCTAGTCACGAACTAAATCTTTACTTAGATGTTCACCCAAATGATAAGTCTATGATTGCACTTTTTAATGATTACCGCAGAAAAGCAAATCAAATTATGAATGACTATGAAAGAAAATTTGGACCAATATCAATTGATAGTGATGCTCTAAATGTCACACCATTTGCATGGGAAGAAGAAAAATGGCCTTTTGAAGGGGGGAATAATTAATGTGGGCATATGAAAAGAGATTACAATATCCAGTTAATATCAAAAAGAAAGATTTAAGAATGGCAAAACTTTTAACAACTCAATATGGTGGTAGTAATGGCGAATTAGCAGCAGCTCTACGTTATTTAAATCAAAGATATACAATGCCAGACAATAGAGGAAAGGCTTTACTAACAGATATTGGAACTGAAGAGTTAGCTCATGTTGAAATGATATCAACTATGGTATATCAACTAATGAAAGGAGCAACTATAGAAGAGCTAAAAGCAGCAGGACTTGATCCTCATTATGCTGAACATGGAAAAGGATTGTATCCAACAAATGCCGATGGTGTGCCATTTACAGTATCATATTTTGCAACTACAGGGGACTTTTTAGCAGATTTATCAGAAGATATGGCAGCAGAAGAAAAAGCTAGAGCAGTATATGAAAACTTAATTGATTTAACAAATGATAGTGATGTAATAGGACCTTTATTATGGCTTAGACAAAGAGAGATTGTTCACTTTGCACGTTTTAAAGATTTATATGAAATATATAAAAATGAGTATAAAAATAGAGAAGGGAATAGAGAATAATAATAAAAAATTGCA
>CATKYP010000066.1 GCA_949840855.1 uncultured Bacilli bacterium
GATTAAATGAAAACGGAAAAAATATGTATATTGTAGAAGTGGATAAAAAGATTTTCGTTTTTGATGCTGGACTAAAGTATGATAATGATATAAATCTTGGAATTGACTATATTATTCCTAATTATGATTATTTAATAAAGAATAGAAAAAATATAGTAGGTATATTTTTGACACATGGTCATGAAAGTCATATAGGAGCAGTTCCAGATATCTTAAAACAATTGCCAACTATTCCAATATATGGAACAAAACTAACATTAGAGATATTAAAAAGCAATTTAGATCAAAAAGTTCTAAAAAGTGCAAAGCTAAATGAAATAAAGCCCCATATAAAAATAAATTTTGGCAGATTATCAGTATTTCCTATTAGTGTAACTCACTCTATACCAGATTCTGTATTATATGTTTTATATACGCACGATGGTGCAATAGTATACACAGGAGACTTTGTCTTTGATTCAACTGTTACAAAATTATATCAAACAGATATAGGAAAATTAGCATATGTTGGTAAACAAGGGGTATTATGTTTATTAAGCGAATCTTTTTATGCCGAAAGAGGAGGACATACTAGTCCTAATAATAGAGTTTCATCATTTATAAAAGATGTACTAAATAAAAGTGAAGATAGAATAATAGCTACAGTCTTTCCAGCGCACTTTTATCGTTTACAAGAAATATTTGATGAAGTAAATAAAACAAATAGACAAATAGTTATAATGGGACATAAATTACAAGAAATGATTTCTAATGCAATAGATGAAGGATACTTGAAAGTAAATAAAGAAAAACTTGGTAATCTTCATAACATAAATGATAAGAATACTATTGTTTTGATATCAGACGATAGAGAAAAACCATTTGCTAATTTAAGAAGAATCATTAGAGGTTATGATAAATTTATAACAATCAAAGAACAAGATACCATATTCATAACAGAACCATCATATGATGGTATAGAAAAAGTAACAGCAGAAGTAATGGATGAAATTGCTATGCTTGGAGCAAATGCAGTGTCATTATCTAGTAAAAATCATTTACTTCATCATGCATCACGAGAAGACTTAATGCTTATGATAAACTTAATGAATCCAAAATATTATTTCCCAGTTAAAGGAGAATATAGATATTTATATGCTAACGGTTTAGTAGCAGAAGAAGTAGGCATACCAACAGATAATATCCTTTTAAAACAGAATGGAGATATAGCACAATTTATTAATGGGGATCTTATAAGAGAAAATTTTGAACATATTAAGACAGATGAGATATTAATAGATGGAACAAACGGGGAAGATGTTGGAGATCTAGTATTAAAAGATAGAGAAATGCTAGGAGAAAATGGTATTGTTATTGTAAGTTGTACTTTAAATAAAAATACAAAAAAAATTGTAGGCGGTCCTGAAATATTAACAAGAGGTTTTATCTATGTTAAAGATAATCAATCATTACTTGAAGAGACAAAAGAACTATCACGTAATATAATTATTGAAAATATTGAAGAAAACGTTAAGAGAGTAGACTATTCTAGAATAAAAAATGAAGTAAGAGATAAACTAGGTAAGTTCTTCTATGAAAAAACTGAATCAAAACCAATGATCATTACTGTAATACAAGAAGTTGAAATATAAAAATAGCTTAAAATAAAATATAACTTTTATAGAAAAGAGGTTTGTAATGAAAGTTTTATTATATGCAGAGGGACTAAAAACAATAGGAAAAAGTGGTCTAGGAAAGGCTATACAACACCAACAGAAAGCTTTAGATTATGTGAATATTCCTTATACCCTAAACAAAAATGATGATTATGATATTTTACATATAAACACTTATTTTTTTAAGTCTTACTTTCTTGCCAAAAAAGCAAAAAAAATGGGTAAAAAAATAGTTTATCATGCACATTCTACAGAAGAAGATTACAAGGACGGATTTATACTTGCTAAACAAACATCTAAGCTTTTTAAATGGTGGTTAATTAAATGTTATTCATATGGAGATATTATAGTAACCCCAACAGAATACTCTAAGAACTTGTTAAAAGGATATAAAGGCTTGGAAAATAAAAAAATAGTTGCTATATCTAATGGTATAGAATTGGACTTTTTCAAAAGGGACAAAAAATATCGTAATAGTTTTAGAAAAAGATATGATTATACTGAAAAAGACAAAGTAATTATTGGTATTGGGCTCTACATTAGAAGAAAAGGAATAGTAGACTTTGTTGCTCTTGCCAAAAGATTACCAGAATATAAATTCATCTGGTTTGGAGAAAGTCCTCTAGCAGCAGCAACTGAAGATGTTAAAGAAGCAGTTAGTACTAAATTAGATAATCTATATTTTGCTGGTTATGTTGAGCAACCGCTAATTAGAGAAGCTTTAGGAGGATGCGATTTATACTTATTTCCAACACTCGAAGAAACTGAAGGTATTCCAATAATTGAAGCTTGTGCTATGAAAAGTAATGCTATAATTAGAGATATACCAATTTTTAATGAAATGTTTGAACATGGAAAAAATATATATAAAGCAAAGGACGTAGATGAATTCGAAAAACTTATAAGAAAATTCTTTAATAATGAATTAAAATCACTTACAGAAGAAGCGTATAAGGTTTCTAAAACAAAAGATATTAAAGAAGTTGGAAAAATGTTAAAGAAAGTATATGAAGAAGTATTAAAATAAAAACAGTATAATTTAGACTGTTTTTTTAACTAAATTTATATGTATACTCATGTTTTCCGTCATCTCTCGTAATATTTAGAATTATACCCACCATTAGCATATATGATAAAAGACTAGAACCTCCATAACTAATGAAAGGAAGAGTAATGCCAGTAATTGGAAATAGTCCAATTGTCATTCCTATATTTTGTACTTGTTGGAAAACTAAGCAACTTATTATTCCCACTAATACATATTTGTTAGTTACTGTTGTTTTTTTCTTAACTAAATTTAATAATTTAATATCAAAGTAAAGAATTAAACCAACTAATAATATAGTACCAATAAAACCAAAGTTAGATGCGTAAACAGCAAAGATGAAGTCTGTTCCAGATTCAGGAAAATATATTGGAGTCTCATTATAACCATGTCCAAAAAATCCAGCTGATCCAATTGCTGCTAAAGCATTCTCTAATTGAAGGCCAGAACCACTTTGCCAACTAAATATTCTTTCCAATCTATAGAATAAATTAGTTCCAAATAATTTTATAAATAAATCACTTTGTAAGAAATAAATAATCATAATACTACCTAATAAAATAGTACCAATAATTAGGCAAATTACAAACCATCTTAGTCTAATACCAGATGCGAACATCATTCCAAAATAAATCACTAAATACATAATAACAGCACCTGTATCAGGTTGCATAAAAGTAAGAAGAGAAGGTATTAAAACAACTACTAATGTTTTAAAAATAAAGAAGGCTTCATTACTAATGCTAGGACTATTATATTTACTTCTAAAATTGTTTATCATAACAGCAAGAACTAACATTAAACTTATCTTCATAAACTCACTTGGCTGAAAGCTACCAATACCAGGTATTGTAAACCAACATCTACTATTATTAATAGGAGTTCCAAAGAATAGTAATAAGAATAGTAATAGACAACAAATTATATATAAAATAAAAGCTTGCCTATAAAAATAATCATTTTTAAAATGTAATATTATAAGTACAAATATAGTACCGACAAAATACCAAATACTTTGTTTTAGTACTAAGTTACCCATACTTTGTGATATATAAGTTGAGGCACTACTAATTGTTACAATGCTAATAATTGCAAAAATGATAATAGGTACTAATATACTTAAATCTAATTTATTCTTTCTCTTATACATAATTATCTCCATTCTTATAATATTATACCAAATATTAGCAATTTTTATTTATATATTTCATAAAATATTTTGAGGTGGAATATGAAAAAGTTACCAAGTATATATAAACAAGTTATAAATAAAAAATTCAATAATAATAATACTGTATATTATTCTACAGCAAAGAATATTGAAAAAACAGAAAATAATTTCGATCCTAAGGAATTTATTGGAAGTTTATTTAAAGAAGGAGGTCATATATTTAATAAAGCTTTAATTATTAAAACAAAAGATAAAATATATGATACATCTATAGTTAGATCAAGTGAAGATTTTATATATACACTAACAGAAGACAGTATTAGAATTAGTGATATCATATCAATAGAGAGAAAATAATTAGAAAAATAATTATTTTTTTCGTCTAATTGATAATATTGTGATAAAATAAAGAAGTACTTTTTAGTTATACACATAAGAAAGGGATGATGTATATGTTAGAACTTAAAAATATAAAAAAAAGTTATAAAACAGGAGATTTTATCCAGCATGCTTTAAAAGGAGTAGATATAAAGTTTAGAACAAATGAATTTGTTGCAATTCTTGGTCCAAGCGGAAGCGGAAAAACAACTTTATTAAACATAATTGGTGGACTTGATCACTATGATTCAGGGGATTTGGTAATCAATAATAAAAGTACTAAGAAATTCAATGATAGTAATTGGGACTCATATCGTAATAACTGTATAGGATTTATCTTTCAATCTTATAACTTAATAAGTCATATTAGTGTTTTAGAAAATGTAGAAATGAGTACTATTTTAAGTGGTTATTCTAAAAAGAAAAGAAGAAAAAAAGCTTTAGAAGCCTTAGAAAAAGTTGGTCTTAAAGAACATATTCATAAAAAGCCTAATCAATTATCTGGGGGACAGATGCAAAGAGTTGCTATTGCAAGAAGTTTAGTAAATGATCCTGATATTATTTTAGCAGACGAGCCTACAGGTGCTTTGGATACTAAAACTAGTAAACAAATAATGGATTTAATTAAAGAAATAGCTAAAAATAAACTTGTAATTATGGTTACACATAATCCAGAACTTGCTAAAGATTATGCTACTAGAATTATTGAGTTTAAAGACGGAGAGATCTTAAGTGACTCAGATAAAGTATCATCTGATGAAAAAGATAAAGATAAATTTAATATCAAAAAAACAAAAATGAGTTATAAAAGTGCCATAAATTTATCTTTTAATAATTTAAAAACTAAAAAAGGAAGAACTTTTATTACATCATTTGCTTCTTCAATTGGAATAATAGGGATAGCATTAATTCTTTCTTTATCAAATGGTTTTCAAATAAAAATAGAAGAATTTGAACATGATACCTTATCACAGGCCCCTGTTGTTATAACAGAACAAGGATTTGATTCATCTACATTTGAATTTAGTGAGGAGGATAAGTTAAAAGAATATACTGATAAAGAAGAAATATATCCACTGGAAAATATGGAAAATAAGACTCATAAAAATCGTCTTACATTAGACTATGTTTCATATATTGAAAACATTGATAATGGTTTAGTAGGGGCTATTAGTTATGTGAAAGCTACTAATTTTAATATCTTAACAAAAGTTAATGATAAAACTAAGTTAATTAATTCAAAAGAGGTATTTTCTTCTCTTCCAGCTACTATGGATAATGATGTATCAGAAATTATAACAGACAACTTTGAAGCAATAAGTGGGAATATCACTAATAATAAAGAAGATATATATTTACTAGTAGACTCAAAAAATAGAATAAATGAGGAAGTTCTTAAAATATTAGGATTT
>CATKYP010000067.1 GCA_949840855.1 uncultured Bacilli bacterium
TTCCATTTATTTCTTCTTTTTTTTCGATATATTTTATTTTAGGTATTTTTATATAACTGATTAACTCGCTACCAACATTTGCTTTCTTGCAAAAAAACTCTCTACCACAATATTGACACATATGTTTTCTATGTGGAGTTATAGCAAATAAGTTATTATCATTATGTGGATGTTTACAATGATTACATCTTACTTCTTCTAGCTCTATATCATTTATTATCGATAGAAAAAGCCCCAGAAAGTCTGTTTTTTCTAGGCTTGAGTTATCTATCATTAATACTCCTTTGAGAAGTTTATCATTAATATATATGATATAATTTGTAGAGTTATTTAAATCTTCAAACTCTATTTTTATACTTTTTATATCATCTTTTTGTAAAGTTATGCTTTTATTATAACTTTCTTTATTTTCTGATAAACATTCTTCTAACATATTGCCATCTTTATCGTTAGCTTTTGCTTTGTGAATTGTACACCAATACTTTTTTTTACCATTTCGTGCTTTTAAGGCATACTTTATATTACATTGCATTTTAATTATTAACCTCCATTTTTTTTACTAAGGCTTTTTCTTTTTCTTCTTTTCTATCCATAAAATCTCCTTTTAAGTTTATCATTGAAAGATATAAAGATCTGTTCTAATCTAAAGTTTAAATTTAGATATATTTATTTCGATTTATTTATTCTATTTTCTCTTTGAAAGTATGTTTCTAATAATTTTATTGTCTGCTCTTTTTCTAATGAATGCAATTCTTTTGATTCTAATATACCATCAATTAATTCCAAATCGTAGCAAATGCTAATTGAATAATCTTTTAAATTTTCAGTAAAGCTAATTAATGTATCTATTTGCTTCTCACTTAAATTTTTGGGCATCATAAGCATACCTGTCTTGCCATACTTTTCCATATTTTTTGTCGTATTTAAAAATACTATATTATCTAGTAAAGTAAAGAAATAACTTGCAATTTCTGGAGTATGTCTATAAGTTATCTTTCTAAATATATCAACTTCTGGATAAATTTCTTTAGCAAGATCTAATAAGCATTTAATATGTAGCTCCTCAGAATCATATGCATCTCCTAACATTTTTAGTTGTCCATCTTTGATATTTTTCATATTGTTATCTTCACTATATATAATGGCTAATTTATAACTATCCATCATCTTACCACCTCTATAATAATTCTTCTAATAGTAATTCCTCTATTTTCAATGAAATTATTGCCTTATTTTCTTTTCTACTTTTGTTAGAGACTTTCAATGTTTCTTCTTTATAAGTATTCTTATCTCTATTATATATACTAATATAGACAATATTATCTTCTCCAACAGGATTATTTTTATCTACAGTATTTAATTGTCCAGTAATACCTATACCGTAGTTACTATTAGTAAAGTTTGATATATTTTTACTCATCTCTTTTGCTGTTTCTATACTATATACAGTGTACTTATCAATGACTTTTCTGTCAACCCCCATTTTTATTTTAAATTCATTACAATAAGTTATAGCACTAAATTTTAAAACTTCTCCTGCACCTTCTATGTTTGTTATTTCATTAGCAATAGCACCACCAGTACAAGATTCCATAGTGGAAATTGTTTTATTAAGTAAAGATAATTTTTCTACTATTTCTTTCATAATAGTACCTCTTTTCTATATGTTATTTATATACTAGTTCTTCTTTTATATATTTTAGCATATATTTATGAAAGTAAACTATTCTTTTATAAATATATTTAACCATTTGTCAATTTCTCATCTTTAAATTCATCCTTAAAAATATTATAGACAAAAATTGGTATTTCTTGTGACTAAATTAATTTTTAATAAAGTTATATAAAAAGAAATTTTGTAATGTTGTTTTTTCTAAGAACAAATATAAAAGGAAATACTACTAAAATTTAGTATTATTCCCTTTAGTTAAGTATAGTTGTTAAAGGTTATTTTCCTTTCATTCCTTTAGAACCATTCATGGCATATCCTGCTAAGATATTACTTTCAAATGAATGAGTTTTACTATTTCTTTTTTTGTAATCTTTTATTCCAATATTTATTATATCATCTAGAAGTTCAGTATATTTTATTCCTTTTGGTTCCCATAAGTAAAATGCTAAGCTACCTGGAATAGAATTTATTTCATTTATATATACCTTTTTTGTTTTATTATCAATTAAGAAATCTATTCTGCATACTCCAGATGAACCAAGAACTTTAAAAGCTCTTTCCGCAATTCTTTCTATTTTTTCTCTTTCCTTATCAGTTATTTCTGCTGGAATTTTTCTAGTTGCTGAAAGCATTCCTTTAGAACCTGATGTTTTACTTGGAATTTTAAATCCTGTTTTACCTTTAACTTTTCCATTTCCAATATATTTATCTTCAAATGTTAAAAATTTATCAGCTGGTATTACTTCTTCTATTTCACTAAGTTTTTGATTTTCATAATTTCCTAGTACACTAATATTTACTTCTTTTAAGTTTTCTATTACTTCTTCAACTATAATTTTACTATCATAATTAATAGCTTCATCTATTTTATTTATAATCTCTTCTTCACTAGATGCTATACCAATTCCTACACTACTACCAGTAGTTGCTGGTTTTACTATTACAGGATACTTTAATTTATTAATATTTTCAAGTATTTCTTCTTGATTATTTTTATAATCGCAATCATAAAACCAAGTATATTTAGGAATAGGCAATTCTTCGCTTTCGAATATCTTTTTCATATAAACTTTATCCTGTCCTACAACCGCTGAATAAACATTTGGACCAGCATAAGGTATTCCTATTGTTTGAAGATATCCTTGAAGAGCACCATCTTCTACATTTGTTCCATGCACTATTGGTAATATTATATCTATATCTGTTACTACCTTACTTAAAAGGGCTTTCTTTTGTTTTAATTTATATATGTTATCTTCATAAACTAAAATTACATTTTTGGCAAACTTTTTGATAAGAGATATATCTCGATATGAATCTATATCTTTTAACATAGCTCCTGTATACCATTCTCTATCTTTAGTAATATAGATAGGTATTATTTCATATTTTTCCTCATCTATTTTATTCATAGCTTGTATAGCAGATATTATACTAACCTCGTGTTCTACTGTTTCTCCACCAAAAATTACCCCTACTTTAATTTTCATATATTAACCTCCCTATTCATTATAAGTATCAGGTAAATCATTTTCAAATAAGGCATAAACTTCTTCTCCTTGATTTTCCTTTTTGATACCATTTATAAAATTATATGCTTCTTTTACATCATTATATATTATGACATTATCAAAATTGAAGTGCTTGTTTTTTAATCCTTTTTTAATTGGTTCTGTTTTCTTTTTACCAATTAAAACAACATAATCTGCTACTTCTGCTATTTGTTCTCCAAAGATTTCATTTAGTTCGTCTTCCTTGTCAGCAAGTTCGATCATACCTGGTGTTACTACTATTTTAATTCCTGGCATCATGCCTAAAACTTTTACTGCATTTTTAGCTCCTACTGGATTTGAATTATAAGCATCATCTATCATATTGAATGCACCAATTTTTTTTAGTTCTAATCTATGTTCTACTGGTTTTACACTAGATACAGATTTTTGTAAGTCTTTTATTTCTATTCCAAATTCATGTCCTAAGGCAAGAGATGCTAATATATTATAAACATTGTGATCTCCTAAAAGTTTTGTCGTAAAAGGATACCTCCTTTTATCTCCTTTGAAAATAACATCGAACTTGGTACCATTATTAGAGCATTCTATATTAGTTGCACGAACATCTACATCTTCATTATTAATACCAATCCACAATATTTTACATTTATTTTTTAGTTTATATGATACTTGCTTTTCATCATCACCATTTAAAACTCCAATTCCATCAAGTGGAAGAGATTCAATAAGTTCAAACTTACCATCAACTATATTTTGTTCACTTCCAAAAGACTCTAAGTGTGCTGTTCCTATTCTTGTTAAAATACCATATTTAGGATTAACAAGATTACAAAGACCTTTTATTTCTCCTTTTACATAGGCACCCATTTCTGCTATAAATATTTCTGTGAATTTATCCATATTATTATTTACAGTCATAATTAATCCATTATAAGTATTTAAATTTCTTGGAGTTGGTAAAGTGTTGTATTTAATATTTAAAATGTCTGCCAGAATATTTTTACTACTTGTTTTTCCATAGCTACCAGTAATACCTATTATTTTTAAACTTGACATGCTCTTTAATTTTGATTGAGCCATATGTTTAAAATGATTATATACCATTTTCTCTACAGGTGTATTAATTATTTTGGATAAGAATACTACAAAAGAATTAAAGTATATCATTAAAGAATAAATAAATATAATTATCCAAGATAATCTTTGATTATCACTATTTAGTATTAGAAAAATTATTGGTATTATGTATATAAATGATAAAGTTACTATTAGACGTTGTACTCTTTTAGTTACTACAAGGGGCTTTTTTGTTTGTTCATTTTTTAATTTACTATACCAAGTAAATGTTAATATTGCATATATTAATATTATTAATAGTTCAGCAAGAGTTGAATAGTTTGTAATATCAAATATTACTAATATACCTATTAATGATACGATTATTGCTATAAGTTCAATATTAATAAATGATGTTATGTTTTTAAACACCCATTTTAAATAACGATTATTTTCGTTATATAGATTTTGTTGTAACATATGAAGTGATTTCTTACTTTTAAAGAAAAGTTCAAAAATCATCACTATAATAATTAAATAAAACATTAACATAAATATTACCTCCTACAAAAAATTATTTAATATGCTAATTATCCTATTTATATTTTCTAAATAGGCATAGTGTGTTCCTGGTACTATTATTAATCCAGCATCATTCATTATTTGTTCTAGAATTTTAGCATCTTCAATACTTGCTTCTGTATCATTATCTCCCCAAATAATTAGAGTTGACTCTTCAATTTGCTCTGCTATTTTAGTTAAGTCTTTATTTACTGTATTTACTAATATCTGTCTCATTATTGGCGAAGCATTTTTATAGTCACGTGAACCAATATATTTTTTCATATCTTCTGCAATTTTTGACATACCTGGTAATTTTTTTAATGTTTTTAGTGTTTTAACTTTTAAACTATCAGTACTTTTTTCTGGTCTTATAGGGCTTCCAAACAAAACTAGTTTTTCAATGACATTGCTACTTGAAAAGTTAATAGCAAGTCTACCACCAAAAGAATGGCCTATAACAATTGGTTTTTCTATTTTTAACTCTTTTAAAAAAAGTTCTAGCATTTCCTTATAGTCATCTAAAGTCCAAGGGAATAATGGTTCATTACTTTCTCCAAATCCTGGCAAATCTAGTATGGTTATTTTAAATTTATTAGATAATCTATCACCCAGTGGCTTCATCATTTCTATGTTCTGTCCCCAACCGTGTAGTAGTATAATATCTTTTCCTTTACCATATTGGATATAATTTATATCTATATCTTTGATTTTTATATGCACTCTTTATCACCCACACTATAT
>CATKYP010000068.1 GCA_949840855.1 uncultured Bacilli bacterium
AAAAATTAGAGACATTTTTAAAAAATAATAGAATATTATATGATTAGTCAAATTTTTATCGTAAAAAACCTAAACTCGAATATACTAGTATTGACAATTATCATTAGAGATGGTAATATTGTCATATAAGAACTCTGTTCAATCCGAAGCTTTACGTTTAGTACGTGAAAGGTTTATGTAGGAAGAATGGAGTTTTTTATTTTGATTTTTTTGTTAATGATGAATCAAATATGCTATTTTTAGATTTAAAGCACCAGTGCCTATATGGATCTTTCCAATTATTTGTAAAGTTCCCATGACTGCTAGTGGAAACACCAATATTAAAATTAGGATAAATAGATTTAATATTTTTTAATATGTTTTTATATAATTTTTCTTTTGCAATAGTTCTTTTTCCACGTCTATTACTATCTGGCATTTTTTCTTTATCCATATTATTTAATTTAAAGTTCATAGCACCTAATATAATATCCATACATTGTAATATCACATGATTTTTAGAATCCACTTCTGCTATATCTTCATTATAAATATGAACATTATTTATACAAAAGAAATCATTAAGTGCATAAATATATCCTTTAAATTCTTTATTTTTCTTTTTAGTATCAGGTAATTTATCAAAATATAATTTTAATATTACTTGATTTTTTTCTTTTGGATTACAATAATCTATACCAAAGGCATGTTTAATAAACTGATAGTATAAAAGAAAATATTCTTTTTCTTCATGTTCTCTAGTTAAATTTTGTGGAACTTGTGCATTTTGCCTAAACATTATTCTTATCTTAATTTTATTAGTTTTAACAAACTCAAAAAAATAATCGATTAACTCTAAATACTTATCTAAGTATTGTTCAGTTACTTTTGTCCACTTAACTTCTTGAAATAATCCTAATTCTGCTTTTTTATCATTAATTTTATTACTTATCTTTTCAAGTTCAGTATAATTAACTAAAGCACCGCCATAAAAATTACTAAAGTATTTACCTTTTCTATGAGATTCATCTGCATAAATTAAATATTGCTTCTTCATTGTATCACCACTAAAAGATATTTTATCATACCTTCTTATATTCTCCAATAAATTAAAATAACTTTCCTAATAAATTTCCGTTTATTTTCCTGATAAAAATTAGAAAAGTTACAATTATCTTGAACACTCCCACTTGAAATAATTCTAATATCTGCTATAATTTATTTATCAGTTGATTTAATCATTCTTGGGAGTATAATTTTTCGCATACGTGTATCGTTACCGCTCCATTGACGAATCTGTTCGAACTTTTCGGACATTGATATATAGAAATCAATCGAAAGATTGTTTTTTTTGTTGTTACAAAGAAATCATCCTAAAGGAAGGATGGTGTTTATGATTAAATTTATCACACAAGAGATACCTTTTGAAAAGTCTTTAAAGCAAAGATTAGAATTTATCTGTCCGTTTTGTAAAACTAAACCCACATTTATTAATGGTAATATTAGAAAGATTGATGAAATTCAAAATGGTTATTATTCTAATGAAAAGGATAATGATGGTTTAGAACTATAAAAATATTATGGGCTATGGAGTTTTCCATAGCCTTTTTTTTGTGCTTTATAACTATTAAAAAACTTTAAAAAGGTGTATAATTAGATTATCAAAGTTTTGCACAAATAGTAATTTGTATTAAAGAACTTCCATAATAAAACTAATTGTAGAAAGTAAATTACAAGCACAATGGAATCCAATAGTTATTCTAATATCTTTGTATTTATATGCTAATATTGACGGCAAAATAAATGCAGTTATTCTAAACAGATTATCATACGGCAACCAAAAATGATATAGCGAAAAAATAACAGTTACAAATATTGGTGCTAAATAGCCATATTCTTTAAGTTTATTTGTTAATACTCCCCTAAAAAATAATTCTTCTATAATTGGGTAAAATATAACATTAAGTAAAAAATATAATACACAAGTAATCGTAACAATTTTATTTGAATAATTTACTAAATTGTTTGGATCCCAGCTAAAATAAGTAGGAGTAATGTTATTTACCTTATCAATTACATTAGATAGTAAATTATGCTCTAATGGAGTTATTATGACTGTCATTAAACCAGCAATTCCAAATAATACTCCTATTATTAAAATTAGTTGCCACCAATTAATCTTACTTTTATTTAACAAGTTACCTTTATTTTTATAAATAATATATAATTCAAAAGGAAATAAAATTATACCAACACATATAAGAAATGATAAAAGAGATGGAATACTATTCTGAATTTTTCCTAAAAAAATATATAATAGCATTGCTATCAATGAGGGAATAAGTGCTAATAATGATACCTTTAAAAATATATTTTTTTCTTTCATAGAATAACCTCCTCAACAAATTGTAATTTGTCTTTCTAAAACAATGTTATTTGCTCATTACTTTTTATTTCTTTTTTATAT
Organism: uncultured Bacilli bacterium; assembly: GCA_949840855.1. Classification (GTDB taxonomy): domain Bacteria; phylum Bacillota_I; class Bacilli_A; order RF39; family UBA660; genus UBA2730. The sequence continues at coordinate 2,447 of CATKYP010000068.1, forward strand.
GCTTTAATAATGTCTTTCATATCATATAGTAATCCATATTTATTACATTCATCAGTAAATACCTTATATAATATTTTATAATTTGGTACTATACAATTATATCTTTCACCATAATATTTAATATATTTATCTTTTAAGCCAGTAAAACTCTGTTTTAATTTATCTAAATAATAATCTCTTTGATTTCCTCTTAAAGTCATTCCCATAAAAGTATGAATAAATTTAGCCCCATTTAGATATGCAAGTCTAACTAACTCTTTTATATCTTCTTCATTATCTGTTATAAATGGCAAAACAGGATTTATCATAATTCCTACAAATATTCCATTATCGCTTAATTCTTTAATTGCTTGAAATCTTTTGGAAGATACACAAACATTTGGCTCGATTATTCTTGATAATTCATCATTTGGAGTAGTGATTGTAAATTTAATAATTACATTGTTTTTTGAATTTATTTCTTTTAACAAATCAATATCTCTTAAAATCAAGTCACTTTTCGTATCAATAGAAACACCAAAACCATACTTCGATATAAGTTTTAATGCTCCTCTTGTTTTTTCATATTGTTTCTCTAACGGATTATAAGTATCAGACATTGACCCAATTCCAACAACACCTTTTTCTCTTTTTTTAGATAATTCTTGTTCCAAAATAGATAAAGCATTTAATTTCCCACGAACAATATCAAAATTATCAATATGATAACAATTACTTCGTGAATCACAGTAAATACACCTATGAGGACAGCCTCTATATAAATTCATATTGTAATCAATGCCATACCACTCTGATCCGTATTTTACTTTTGTAAGTATTGTTTTTGCTTTTATAAATTCCATTTTATTTACTAATCAACTTTTCAAAAGAATTAGCATTTAATATAGTATTTGATATAAACTCGCCTTTATAGAAGTTAGCCCAGTTATTAAATATACAAGGTGCATTTTTGGCTTTTTCCAAAGAATCAATTTTGATGAAGTTAATCTTAATATTATTTTCTTTTGCATATTCAGTTAGTTCTTTTACTTCATATTCTACATAAGGACACTCATTACTATAATAGATTGTAAATTCCTCACTATCTATTTTCATTGTTCTTGCATTATCATTAAATTTAGGAGTTTCATTATCATCAAATTGAAGTGCTAATAATTCATAATCATCTATTTCATCAACAACTTTAAAACCATAATGAATGAAAAAATCTTTTCCTCCAATAAAAGGCTTTTTCTTTTTAGAAGTTAAAGTACATATACCACTCATACCTTTTTCTTTCGAATCATTTATTGCATATTCGAGTAGTTCTTTAGCAATGCCATTTCCTTTAAAACTTCCTGCTACCCATAAACAATAAATATATTCATAATTCTTACCACTTATTGGCACCCAAGCAGTTTCTATTGGCTCATATTCAATAAATACTTTTCCTCTAGCATTTAATTTTCTAAAAATATGTCCATCTTCTAATTTACTTTTAATCCATTCCTTTTTACTATTAACACCTATTTGATGTTTTTTATCTCCGATTGCACAACAGATATGTTCATCTTCAATATTTTCTAAAGTTAAATTTACATATTCATTCATTTTATTTCACTCCTTCTAATGATTTTATGCCATTCATAATTATTTCTAGTGATAAGTCAAAACTTTCTTTGATAGATATTGGATTCCCAAAAGCATTATTATTTACGAGTAAAGAAAATCCCTCCAAAAAACCTCTTAATGTTCTTATAATATGATTTATATTATCATCACTAATATCTAAAGACTTCATTACTTTAAATAACATATTAAATAGTCTTGTAGTAGCATTTTCTTTTTGGGCATTTTCATATTTGTTATACCAAAGCATAGCAGTAAAAACTCCTTTATTATTAGTAGCATAATCATAAAAAGCATAACACATATTCTTTAAAGCCTCATATCCTGATACTCCAACAGCAGAATCAAGCATTTTTTCTTCCAGTTGCTTCCACCCATAAACCATAAGTCTTTGTTTTATTTCATCAAGACTTCTTATATGATTATACAAAGATGGCGATTTAATATTTAATTCTTCAGCAATTAGTTTGAGTGATAAATTATCTAACCCAACTCTATTTGCAATACAAGCAGAAGTTTCAATAATAAGTTCATCACTAATGTTATTTTTTGACATATTACCCTCCATAACTAATTGTGATACAATTTTAACTAATTAAATTAGTTTTGTCAATAGTAAAAAGAGAAATTATAAAAATAATCTCCCCTATAAATTACTATTTGTTGAACAGACCGCATTTATGATTTGTTCTTTTTTGATTATAATTAAAGAGAAAGAAAAAATAGCAAGTTTGTAAAACTCAACCATTAGTATGTGTAAAAAATTGATGATTTAGAGTATATTTAAGTAATGAAAGGAAAAAAGTTCATGGATTTAATTAAGATTGGAAAATTTATTGCAAATTGTAGAAAAGATAAAAAAATTACTCAAGAAAAATTAGCAGAAAAATTATATATTTCAGATAGAGCAATATCTAAATGGGAAAGAGGATTATCTTTACCCGATACAGACAAGATGTTAGAACTATGCGATATATTAGATATTACTGTCAATGAACTTTTGAATGGTGAGAAAACTGAAATGAATGATGATAATAAGAAAACGGAAAAATTATTGATTGATATGGTAAAACAAAAGAAAGAATCAGATAAAAGATTATTATCAATTGAAATTGTAATTGGAATATTGATAACTGTAATCTTGTTGGCATTAGTATTTATTGCTTCATTTTGCGAAATGGAATATTGGTTAAGAATAACTCTTATTTTAACTGGTTTTATTCCATTAGTAATTATAGTACCATTTGCAATCCTGATTGAACAAAAATCAGGATACTATGAATGTCAAAAATGTCATCATAAGTATATTCCAACATATTCAAGTGTATTATGTGCCATGCATATAAATAGAACAAGATATATGAAATGCCCCAAATGTAATCAAAGAAGTTGGCAAAAAAAAGTAATAACTAAAGAACAGGAGTTTATGATGAAAAATATTAAAGAAA
>CATKYP010000069.1 GCA_949840855.1 uncultured Bacilli bacterium
TAAGTTGATTAAAAATTTTAGTAAAAAAGAATGGATACTTGTGTTTATTAGTTTTATTTTGATTGTTTCACAAGTATGGTTAGATCTTAAAATGCCAGATTATATGTCTGAGATAACTAAGCTTGTTCAAACAGAAGGTAGCAAAATGTCTGATATTTTAACAAATGGATTTTATATGTTACTGTGTGCTTTAGGTAGTTTAATATTAGCGATGATAGTAGGGTACTTTGTTGCTAATCTTTCATCATCTTTTTCTATGAAAGTTAGAAAAAAGCTCTTTACTAAAGTAGAAGATTTATCTATTCATGAAATTAAGATGTTTAAAACAGATAGTTTAATTACTCGTACTACAAATGATATAACACAGGTAGAAATGTTAATTGGAATGGGACTTCAATTACTTATAAAGGCGCCTATAACTGCTATATGGGCAATTACGAAAATTTTAAATAAAAGTATAGAATGGAGTATAATTACTGCAGTTGCTGTTGGAATACTTTTATTTGTAATAGGTTTTTTAATGATAATAGTAATGCCTAAGTTTAAGATCGTACAAAAACTAACAGACAAAATAAATGGAGTAACAAGAGAAAATTTAACAGGAATAAGGGTGGTAAGAGCCTTTAATGCAGAGAAGTATCAGGAAGAAAAATTTAAAGAAGTAAATGACTCTTTAACAAACCAACAGTTATTTAATCAAAAATCTTTTGCTATTATGTCTCCTATTATGTATTTGATAATGAATTGTTTAACTCTTTGCATTTATTTTGTAGGTAGTTATTTGATAAGGGATGCAATGATTTCTGATAAAATAGCTTTATTTGGTGATATGGTGGTATTTTCTAGTTATGCTATGCAAGTTATTATGTCATTTTTAATGCTTGCTATGATATTTATGATGATTCCGCGTGCTTCAGTTTCAGCTACACGTATTAATGAGGTATTAGAAACTGAAATATCTGTAGAAGATGGAGAGTTAACAGAAGATATAACAGAAGAAGTTGGAACAGTAGAATTTAAGAATGTTTCTTTTAAATATCCAGATGCTGAAGAGTATTTATTAAAGGATATATCTTTTAAGGCTAATAGAGGAGAGACTGTTGCTTTTATAGGTTCTACTGGAAGTGGGAAGTCTACTTTAATTAATTTAGTACCTAGATTTTATGATGCAACAGAGGGTGAAGTATTAGTTGATGGTGTTAATGTACGAGAATATAAACAGGAATTTTTATATAATAAATTAGGATATGTTCCACAAAAAGCGGTTATGTTTAATGGAACTATAAAATCAAATGTTAGTTATGGTAAATCAAAAAATGAAAAGAATATGGATATTATTAAAGATGCTATTCGTGTTGCTCAAGCACAGGAGTTTGTTTTAAAAACAGATGATAAATATGATACTCATATTGCTCAAGGTGGTACTAATATATCAGGTGGTCAGAAACAACGTCTTGCAATAGCGCGTGCAATAGCAAGAGAACCAGAAATTTATATTTTTGATGATAGTTTTTCAGCACTTGATTATAAGACTGATGCTGTACTTAGAGCTGAATTAAAAAAGTATACTAAGGATAGTACAAGTTTAATTGTTGCTCAAAGAATAGGAACAATTATGAATGCTGATAAAATACTAGTACTTGATAATGGTGAATGTGTAGGAATGGGTACTCATAAAGAGTTGTTAAAAAATTGTGATGTTTATAAACAAATTGCTTTATCACAGTTATCAAAGGAGGAGTTAGAAAGTGAATAGAAAAGGTAATGCTCCAAGAAGAGGACCAGGAGGTCCAAGGGCAGTAGAAAAAGCTAAAGACTTTAAATCAGCTGTTAAGCGCTTAATTAATGAACTAAATAGTTTTAGAATTTTGATAGTTGTAGCACTATTTTTAGCTGCTGCAGGGTCTGTTTTATCAATATTTACACCAAATATTTTATCTGATTTAACTGATGAGATATCAAAAGGATTAGTAGTTAAGCAGGATAATTTAGAAGAGTTGACTAATAAAGTAACAAGTTCTTTTAATGAAGAAAAAATGAGAAAAGTTATGCCTGAAATACTAAGTGTTAATATGTCTTCTAATAATATTCAAAATATTATGTCAGATAATAATATTTCAATAGAAGATAAACAAGAATTTCAAAATATTTTACATAATATATCTGTTTCAGAAAATAATGATTCTAATATGATATCTATGATTAGTGAACTTCCAGATTCAATATTAAATTTAATTTTTGAAGAGACAACATATAATAATGTTAAAATTTCTTCATCTGATAAGGTTTCTTTTGTAAAACGAATGTCAAATAGCAATTTAAAAGATATGGAAATACCTAATAGTATTATGAAAAGTATTTTAACTGATTTAGAAATAGATAATATTAAAATAACAGCTGAAGAACAAGTGGCTTTTATAACTAGTTTTAAAGATTTAGATAAAGATACTTCAGTAGAAAAATTGTATAAAAAGATAGATGAAATGCCTAAAAGTATTCAAAAAGTTGTTGAACCATTTATGGATATTGATAAGATAAAGAATATAACAATATTATTAGTTACTCTACATTTAATAAGTGCAATTTTTAACTATATTGAATCAATTTCAATGACTACAGTGTCTAATAACTTTGCTAGAAGATTAAGAGGAAGTATTTCTAAAAAGATAAATAAATTACCATTAAAATATTTTGATAATAATTCAACAGGTGATATTTTATCAAGAGTTACTAATGATGTTGATACAATAGCTCAAACTATGAATCAATCATTAGCAACATTAGTAAGTGCCACAACTCTTTTTATTGGAACTATTGTGATGATGTTTATAACAAATTGGGTAATGGCAATTACTGCTATACTTTCTAGTTTATTTGGATTCATTTTTATGTTTATAGTTTTAGGTAAGAGTCAGAAATATTTTACTGCTAAACAAGAAGAATTAGGTGCTTTAAATGGTCATATTGAAGAGATATATTCTGGACTTAATGTTGTTAAAGCCTATAATGGAAAAGAACTTAGTAATGCTAAATTTGATGAGTTAAATAAAAAAATGTATGATGCTAATCGTAAGAGTCAATTTTTATCAGGCCTTATGATGCCTATGATGAATTTTATTGGTAATTTTGGATATTTAGCAGTATGTATTGTTGGAGCATTATTAACTATGAACAATAAAATAAGTTTTGGTGTAATAGTAGCATTTATAACTTATGTAAGATTATTTACTTCACCATTGGCACAGATTGCTCAAGCATTTACTAATCTTCAATCTACAGCAGCAGCTAGTGAGAGAGTATTCGAATTTTTAGATGAAGAGGAAATGGAAAAAGAGAATAATAAAAAGTATCTTCCTAAAGATAAAGTAAAAGGAAATATTGAATTTAACAATGTTGTTTTTCAATATGCTGGGAATGATAAACCAACAATTAAGAATTTTAGTGCTAAAGCAAAAGATGGGGAGAAGATAGCAATAGTTGGACCTACTGGTGCAGGAAAGACAACAATGGTTAATTTACTAATGAAGTTTTATGAAATAACAGATGGTGATATTAAAATCGATGATGTTTCAACTAAAGATTTAACTAGAGAAAATATTCATTCCTTATTTACTATGGTACTTCAAGATACTTGGTTATTCGATGGTACAATAAAAGAAAATATTATTTATAATAGAAAAAATGTTAGTGACAAAAGAGTAGAAGAAGTGTGTAAGACTGTTGGATTAGATCATTTTATTAGAACACTTCCTAATGGATATGACTCAAAAGTATCTGATAATGATTCGGTTTCAGCTGGTCAAAGACAACTTTTAACAATTGCAAGAGGAATGATAGAGGATGCTCCATTTTTAATATTAGATGAAGCGACAAGTAATGTTGATACAAGAACTGAAGAGCTTGTTCAAAAAGCTATGGATAAGTTAATGGAAGGTAGAACGTCATTTATAATAGCACATCGTCTTTCTACTATTAAGAATGCCGATATAATATTAGTTATGAAAGATGGTAATATTATTGAACAAGGTAGTCATGATGAACTTATTAATAAAAAAGGTTTTTATGCTGATTTATATAATTCACAATTTGAAAGCTAATTTTGGCTTTCTTTTATTTATTAATTTCTTCTTTTGCTGTATAATATGTTAAGTAGGTGATTATATGGATTACAAATTACTTATAAATAAAAATAATATAATAAACAAAAGTATCATTAATAATATAAAATTAATGACAGTTGAAAATTATCTAGGTAATAATATACTTATTGAGAAGAAAACATACTTTATGTATAAAAGATTGAAAGAATATCTTTCTAGTACTGGTATAGATATATTTATAGATAGTAGTTATAGAAGCCTGGAAGAACAAGAAAAACTTTTTAATGAAATTAAAAGCTTATATGGAGAAGAGTATGCAAATAGTTATGTCTCTCATAGTGGATATTCTGAACATCATACAGGATTATGCATCGATATTGTATTAAAAATAGAAGATAGATTTATATCATCAAATGAAGATTTACTTAACTATGAGAATGCATTCACTAAGATACATTCTTGTTTAAAAGATTTTGGTTTTATACTAAGATATCCTAAAGAAAAGGAGACTATTACAGGGTATTTTTATGAACCTTGGCATATTAGATATGTCGGTAAAAGGACTGCTACTATTATTTATAATGAAAATTTGACATTAGAGGAATATCATAGTAAATATAATATTAATGGTGTGTTACTTGTAAATAAACCTAGTGGTATGACATCAAGGGATGTTGATAATTTTATTGCTAGAAAATTTGATACTAAAAAGGTTGGTCATACAGGAACACTTGATCCTTTAGCTAGTGGAGTATTGATTGTACTAATTAATAATGCTACTAAAATAGGAAAAGATATAGTAAGTTGTGATAAAGAGTATATTGCTACAGTAAAAGTAGGAGTAAAAACGGATACATTAGATGTTACTGGGAAAGTGTTAGAGAATAATAAAGACTTTAATATAGATGGAATAGAGAGTATATTAAGTAATTTTGAGAAAACGTATTTGCAAACAGTTCCAATTTATTCTGCGGTTAAAGTTAATGGTAAAAAGTTATATGAATATGCAAGAGATGAAGAGAGTGTCTGTTTACCTAAAAAAGAGGTTACTATTAAGAAAATAGAATTGCTTGATAGAGCAGTTGATACATTTTCTTTTAAGTGTCTAGTTAGTAAAGGAACATATATTAGAAGTTTAATTAGAGATATTGGTGAAAGTATGGGAAAACTTTTTACTATGCAAGATTTAGTAAGAGTTAGAGAAGGGGTCTTTACATTAGATAGATGTAATACTCTAGAAGAGATAGATGAGGATAAATATAATATTATTAGTATTGAAGAAACTCTACCTTATGAGGTGATAGAAATAGATATAAAAACTTTGAAAAAAGTAAAAAATGGAAGTGTGATAGACAATGTTTATAATATAGAGAATAAAGTTA
>CATKYP010000070.1 GCA_949840855.1 uncultured Bacilli bacterium
ATTAATAAAAACAATGATAGGAAAAAAGATAAAAAATAAACTACTTTTCTATTCATATTGAACTCCTCTACATTTAATTATATATAATATATTATACTAAATCAAGAAACCATTAGTTTATTCGCTTAACATTTAGTCAACTATCAGTAGAATTTACATCTTAAACTATTATAATTATAGAAACTTGAAAATAATTTTCTAAACCAGTATAGTCAAAAAAATTGTAATATGCTATCAATAACTTATTAAGTAGATACCTATAAAAATGTGTTTTAGCCAATAATTATATATTAAAATTCATAACAATATATTATTATGAATAACCTTTAATAGAGGGAGAAGATTATGTGTACAGCGATTTCATTAATAACTAAACAAAATGAGGTAATTTTTGGTAGAACAATGGATTTTAATTATGAGTTTGATTTAGAAGCATACATTATTCCTAAAAATTATAAATATAGTGGAGAATATTTAAACAATAGCTATTATACAAAATATGCTTTTATATGTACAGGACAACCAACAGGAAGACTTCTTGCAGCTGATGGTATGAACGAAAAAGGTCTAGGAGTAGCTGCCCTTTATTTTCCAGGATATGCTTACTTTAAAGATAAAAAGTCACCAAATAAGTTATCTATTACTAGTATTGAATTAGTAAACTATTTACTAAGTAATTGTAAAGATGTAAGAGATATAATTTCATTAGCCCCAATACTTGAAATAATAGGAGTTCCAGATCCAGTTACAAATCAGATTACACCACTTCACTGGATAGCAACTGATAAAACTGGAAAAAGCATTGTAATAGAAAGTACAAAAGAAGGACTACAAATTCTAAACAACCCAGTAGGCGTTTTAACCAATAGTCCAAACTTTTCTTGGCACTATACCAATTTGCGCAATTATATGATGATTAGTCCAGAATCTCCAGAATCGAAAGAATGGGGAGACTTAACCTTAAAAGCATTAAGTAAAGGAACTGGTTCTTATGGACTACCAGGTGATTATACATCACCTTCTAGATTTGTACGTATTACTTTTGCTAAAAAATTTATGAAGTTACCAAATACAAAAGAAGAAACTATAATTGCATGTTTTAATATTATGAAATTAGTAACTATTCCTAAAGGTATTGTAATTGCAAACAATAATAATCCAGAATATACTCAATATACAAATTTTATGAATCTAAATACAGGGAGTTATTATTTTACTAGCTATTACAATAATGAAATAAAGTGTGCAAATATCAAAGATAATCAATCGAAAGAAGTTCTTTTTTTAGGAAAAATAAAAAGTTATTCACAGCCTAAACATATATAAAAAAATTAATATTATTGCTTTTACTTTAATTAAATAATAAAATGGTATAGACTGTACATAATTCATAATAACCTTTTTATAGTAAATAGGAATATCAAACAAAAGAAAATAAATGATTAGGATTCTAAATTTATATTTAAGTAGGGTTATATTTACGAATGTATAAGAAATAAAATTCTTTCCTCTTATTAGTTATTTTCTATAAAAGGAATGACAAAGATAACCATTACAGTTATATTTTCTTTTATGATAAGAAAATATAAAATAGGCTTATAATTAGTCAGCAATTTCATTAGTTTAAGATATAATAGAATATCTTATGTAGTTTCTGAATTTGACGACATTGGATAGGGCAGATTTAAATATCATTGAAAGAATAGATGCTTTTGAAGTTTAAACTGACTGATTATAATACAAATGATATTATTCGCATTATTAGGGAATGGACTGATCTTGATCGAAGTACTCTTGGGAAAAATATTAATAAATCAGAACATACAATAAAGAATTACGAAATAGGAAAAAGTAATTATACAGTTCTTTTTTTCAATTATATAAATCGAAAACTATGGTCCTATTTCATATGTGGACTGCAGTGGCTTTTTTCAAGTGCTACTGGAAATGTTTTAATATGAAAAGTAAGAATTTTTTTGAGTACCATCCCATAAAGTTTTTAAATTTATTCAAGCAACAGAAAAAGCGCAAATCTAAAGCGCTTTTTCTAAATTATATATTACAGCAAACCTTTCTAAAAAGAAGTAAAAGTTCGCTTGAGTATCAAATGGCAGGGGATAAGTGAATCGAACACTTAACTAAAGTTTTGGAGACTCCTATTATACCATTTAACTAATCCCCTAAATATAATTTACAAAACTAAATACTATATCATAATTTGAATTAAAAATGTAAAAATTAATATAACATAAATTCTTGTGACTAATTAGTATGAATTTCAACTTTGATGGATTTATAATTATAATCATCCCAATATACATAGGACTTTAAAATAATTCGAAACCAGTATATATAAGGAAATATCACTTAACATATTATTAATTAAAACATATCTAAATTACTACTAAAGTATAGCATAATTGTATATAAGTTTCAATACACAATTTGCGATAAATAGAAAAATGTGCTATTCTAGTATAATAAAGTAAGCAGAGGTGATTAATTTTATGAGAATAGGAATACTAGGAGCTGGAGCATATGCAATGGCTATAAGCAGTATTTTAGACAATAATAACCATGAATTAACTATGTGGACAGAGTTTGTAGATGAAGCAGAAGCATTAAAAAGTACAAGAAAAAATGATAAAAAAATGCCAGGCTTTACATTGCCAGAAAAAATCAATATTACAACTGATCTGGAGAAATCAATAATTAATAAGGATTTAATAATCTTAGCTATTCCAACACAGTTTCTAGATACAGTATGTAAAAAGATGAAATCATATATAAATAATAATAAAATATTAATAACATCAAAAGGAATAGACCAAAAAACGGGATTTTTAGTAGATAAAATAATAAGAACAAATTTAAATACAGAAAATATAGCAATATTAAGTGGACCAACATTTGCAATAGATATACCTAAAAAGAGTCAAATTGGTTTATCAATTGCAAGTTCAAACAAAGAAACTGAAAGTCTAATAAAAGAAATATTTGATAATGAGTATGTAAATTTAGATTATACCAAAGATATAATCGGAACAGAACTTTGTGGTGCTGTAAAGAACATTTATGCTATAGTAATGGGACTTTTAGAGGGATTAGAATGCAATGAATCGACAAAAGCCTTTTTTATGACAGAAATAATTAAAGAAACTAAAGAGTTAATTAATTTATTTGGAGGAACAGAAGAAACTATTTTAACATATGCCTCTATTGGAGATATATTTCTAACTTGCAATTCTAAAAGTAGTAGGAATTATTCATTTGGTACATTATTAGGAGATAAACAAAATAAATTAAAATCTAAAAAGTATTTAGAAGAAACAACTGTAGAAGGTGTATACACTCTAAGGTCGATGAAAAAAATATTACAGGCACAAAATAAAAGTTTTAAGATTATAGATACAATATATGAAATAATAGAAAATGAGCAAGAACCAACAAAAATACTAAAAATATTTAAATAACAATATTGTGTAAAATAAAATAAGTGTTATACTTATAATAAGAAAGTAGCAATAAGATATAATCAATAAAATTAAAAAATAAGGAGAAGAAAATGCAAAAATTAATAAAATCTTTTTATAAATCATCTTTAGTAACATCAATAATATTACTTGTAGTAGGTCTTCTATTACTATTCAAATCAGATGATACAATAATTGCTCTATCATATATAATAGCAGGGATATTACTTGTTTTGGGAATAATAGCAGTAATCAATTTCTTTAGAGAGAGCAGTATGAATCCATTTAATGATTTAAATATTGTGTATGGTATAGTAACTATAATACTTGGGATATTAATAATTAGTAATCCAATGGCAATTGCAACAGTTATTCCATTTGTAGTAGGCTTAGTAATATTAATAAGCAGCTCTATAAAACTTGCATATTCCATAGAATTAAAAGATAATGAAGATGAAGTCTGGAAACCAACTTTAATAATGGCTGCTATAAGTTCATTATGTGGTATATTAATACTATTCAATCCATTTAAGACAAGTGTTATAGTATTTAAAATAATAGGTATATTTATAATAGTATATGCCATATTAGATATTATATCTATATATCAAATAAAGAGAAGTTTTAAAACTATAAAAAATGATCTAGAAAAAATAGAAGATGTAACAATAGAAGCAGAAGTAATAGAAGAAAAAGAATCATCTGAAGCTAAGCCAGAAGAAAAGAGCAAATCAGAAAGTAAAACAAAAACTAGAAAAAGAAGAAAAAACAATAAAACTAAAGAAAATAATAAAAAAGACAAAGAGAATAATACAAAGGACAAATAGGTGATGTAAAATATGAATTATTTTTTTGAAATATTAACACTTAGTGGACAATTACAAGAGATTAATGATAAATTTAATGCTTGGACTGATAAGTTAACAAGTAATGGTATAGGAGCAAGTGCTATTACTGTAGTATTTTTTATAGTAGTTTGCCTTTCTGTTGTAGGGTTTTCTAAAAAATAGGTAATGAGCATGAAAAAAAAGGATGAAGAAATAGAACTATTAGAACCTATAAAAAACAAGGAAAATTTAATGCATAATAATAGTAATACTAAAAAACAAAAAACAAAAAAAATAAAAGAAGAAAAACAAACAGATAATAATTCTAAAGAATATTTTTGTATCATAATTTTGACAATAACAGTTATAATTATAATAACTACTATGATACTAAAAAGGATAAATTAATAGATATTAGAAATACTGATAGTATTTCTTTTCCTTTTTATAATAACTAAGTCATAAAACATAAATTTGCTTAAATCAAAAAAAAAAGTTATAATAGAAATAGACGAGGTACAAATATGGAAAAATTAGAATTAGGACACCGTTATGATATTCATAGTTATAAGCATAATGGAAAAATACATCGAACCTGGGATGAAGCTGTTCTTTTAGAAATCCGTGATGACTACTTAATATTTGGAAATAATAAAACAAAAGTCACAGAATCTGACGGAAGATCTTGGAGAACCAAAGAACCAGCAGTACTATATTTTTTTAAAAATAGTTGGTTTAATATTATAGGTCAATATAAAAAGGATGGAATATATTATTATTGTAATATTGCGTCACCTTATATAATTGAAGAAAATACAATCAAGTATATTGATTATGATTTGGATTTAAGAGTTTTTCCAGATGGTTCATTTAAAGTGCTAGATAGAGGAGAATACAAATATCATAAGCAACTAATGAATTACAGTGAAGATATAGATTATATTTTAAAAAGCGAATTAACTAGCTTGATTAATATGGTTAGAGAAAGAGAATTGGCCTTTGTCCCATATACAGTAGAAAGATATTATGAAATATATAAAAAATACAAGAAAAAGGTGCATTAATTAGCACTTTTTTTCATATAATATATTGTTAATGTTAAAATGTTATTATAGAAAAACCAATAAGTTGTATTAAATAATTAATAAATTTAAAATAATT
>CATKYP010000071.1 GCA_949840855.1 uncultured Bacilli bacterium
TTTTTTGTATAATTAATATGACAATGATACTAAGTAAAATCTGATAGGAGTGATAATGTGGCAGTAAAATATAATGAGGATTCAATTAAAATATTAGAAGGATTAGAGGCAGTTAGAAAACGTCCAGGAATGTATATTGGGTCAACTGACAAAAGAGGTCTTCACCATTTAATATGGGAAATAGTAGATAATTCAATCGATGAAGCCATAAATGGTTTTGGAGATAATATCAAAATAACTATTCATGAAGACAAGTCAATAAGTGTAGAAGATGCGGGACGCGGTATGCCTGTTGGTATGCACTCTTCAGGTCGTCCAACCCCAGAAGTAATTTTAACGATACTTCATGCAGGAGGTAAGTTTGAAAATTCAGGTTACAAAGTATCAGGTGGTCTTCACGGAGTAGGTGCAAGCGTGGTTAATGCTCTATCAAAATATTTAGAAGCTACTATTTATCATGACAAAGGAATTTATTATATGCGTTGTGAAGATGGTGGCAATGTAACAGTACCATTAAAGAAAATAGGCCCTACCAACAAAACTGGAACACATATCCGTTTTTTACCTGATAGCGAAATATTTTCCTCAATTAATGTATCATACACAACAATATGTGAAAGAATGCAAGAATCAGCTTTTCTTTTAAAAGGTCTTACTATTGAAGTAACAGATGAATCATCTAATAGGCACTCTATATTTTGTTATAAAAAGGGATTAGAAGAATTTGTAGAATACTTAAATAATGGAAAAAATACTCTTCATAAGGTCTTAAATCTATCAGGGACAAAAGATAGAATAGAAGTAGATATTTCTATGCAATATACTGATACTTATAGTGAAAACATTGTCTCATTCGTAAATAACGTTAAAACAATAGACGGAGGATCTCACGAAGTAGGTTTTAAAACAGCCTTAACAAGAATTTTTAATGATTATGCTAAAAGTAATGGTTTTATCAAAAACAAGGATTCATCTCTTGATGGAAGTGATGTAAGAGAAGGATTAACTGCTGTAATCTCTTTAAAAATACCAGAAGACTTGTTACAATTTGAAGGACAAACCAAATCCAAATTAGGAACACCTGAAGCAAGAAATGCAGTCGATTCTATTACAAATGAACAACTAAAACTTTTCCTTGAAGAAAATAAAATAATTGCAACAGAAATAATAAATAAATCATTAAAAAGTAAAATTGCAAGAGAAGCTGCTAGAAAAGCCAGAGAAGAAGCAAGAAAGGGTAAGAAAAACAATCCTAAAGAAAGAGCTTTATCAGGCAAATTAACACCTGCTCAGTCAAAAGATAAAGATAAAAAGGAATTATTCTTAGTAGAGGGTGATTCTGCTGGTGGTTCTGCTAAACAAGGTAGAGACAGAAAATATCAAGCAATTCTGCCTTTGCGCGGTAAAGTTATTAACACAGAAAAGGCCAAAATGGAAGATATTTTAAAAAATGAAGAGATAAATACAATGATTTATACAATTGGAGCAGGCTATGGAGCAAGTTTTGATATAAGAGATTGTGAATATAGCAAAGTAATAATAATGAGCGATGCTGATGAAGATGGAGGGCACATACAATGTCTATTGCTAACCTTTTTCTATCGTTTTATGAAGCCACTAATAGAAGATGGTAGATTATATATCGCTCTTCCCCCACTATTTAAAATAGATTATGGTAAAAATAAAGAAGCAGAATATGCATATACTATTCAGGAAATGCAGGAAAAAGTAAAGGGCAAAAAATGTGAAGTTCAAAGATATAAAGGACTTGGTGAGATGGATGCTGATCAACTTTGTGAAACAACAATGAAACCTGGTACTAGAACATTGATAAGAGTTAATATTAAAGATGCTCAACTTGCTGAAAAACGAGTTAGTGTATTAATGGGTGATGAGGTAGCACCTCGTAAAGAGTGGATTGAAGAAAATGTAGAATTTTCTCTAGAAGATGACTATAAAGTAGAGTAAAAGTAGGTGAAATTATGGCGAAAAAAACGGAAGCACAGGAGATAATTGAAAAAATTGAAGAATATACTCTTGAAGATATTATGGGAAAACGTTTTGGAAGTTATTCAAAGTATATTATTCAAGAGCGTGCTATTCCTGATGCAAGAGATGGATTAAAACCTGTTCAAAGAAGAATTTTATATTCAATGTACCATGAAAAAAACACTTATGATAAACCATATAAGAAAAGTGCCTCAACCGTTGGAGATGTTATTGGAAAATATCATCCACATGGAGATACTTCAATTTATGATGCAATGGTACATATGAGTCAAAATTGGAAAGCTAGAAATCCATATATTGATATGCACGGTAATAATGGTAGTATAGACGGTGACAGCCCAGCGGCTTATCGTTATACTGAAGCTAGACTTTCTAAGATTAGTAATGAGGTAGTAAGAGACTTAGACAAAGACACAGTAGAGTTTGCCCCTAACTTTGATGATTCAAAAACAGAGCCTACTGTAATGCCAACAAGATTTCCCGCTCTTCTTGTAAATGGCTCAACTGGAATTTCAGCAGGATATGCAACAAATATTCCTCCTCATAATTTAAACGAAGTAATAGATGCTACCATTCATAGAATAGATAATCCAACTAGCACCTTAGAAGAATTAATGGCTTATATAAAAGGTCCAGACTTTCCAACAGGAGCTATTATTGAAGGGAAGAAAGGACTAATAGATGCTTACACAACTGGTAGAGGAAAGATAATTGTTCGTGCTAAAACCACTTTTGAAGAGTCTAGTGGAAAAACCTCTATTATAATTACAGAGATACCATATGAAGTTAATAAAGCACTTCTTGTTAAAAAGATTGATGATATAAGAATAGAAAAAAAAATCGAAGGAATTGCTGAAGTAAGAGATGAGTCAGCAAGTGATATTAGAATTGCAATAGACTTAAAAAAAGGCGCTAACAAAGACTTAATTTTAAATTACTTATTTAAAAATACTGATATGCAGTCAAGCTATAACTTTAATATGATTGCTATAGTAAATAAATGTCCTAAACAGCTAGGATTAGAAGGAATGTTAGATGCTTTTATTTCTCATCAAAAAGAAGTCGTAACAAGAAGAACTAAGTTTGATCTTTTAACAGCCGAAAAACGTTTGCATATAGTAGAAGGACTTATTAAATGTTTATCTATTTTAGATGAAGTAATAAAAGTAATTCGTGCTAGTAAAAATAAAAGTGATGCTAAAGATAATCTTGTAGAGGAATTCTCATTCACTTATGAACAAGCTGAAGCAATAGTTATATTACAACTTTATAGACTTACTAATACTGATGTAAAAGAATTAGAAGAAGAACTAGAAAAGTTAAGAAAGATAGTAGCAGGACTTACCAAAATACTTAATAGTGAAACTGCTCTAAAAAAAGTTATGAAGCAAGAACTTACCAAAATAAAGGAAGAATACAACACTCCAAGAATTACAGAAATTAGAGACGAAATAACGGAAATTAAAATTGATACTACAGAAATGATAAATAAAGAAGATGTTATAGTGTCACTTTCTAAAGATGGATATATCAAAAGAACTAGTTTTAGAAGTTATCAAGCATCAAATGAGAGTCCAACTATTAAGGAAAATGACTTTATAATAGGATTGTTTGAAATGAATACTTTAGATACATTATTAGTATTTACATCTTATGGTAATTATTTACACATTCCTGTTCATATGATTCCAGACTTGAAGTGGAAGGATATGGGAAAACATATTTCTAACATAATAGTTGTAGAAGAAGGGGAAGAAATAATATCTTGTATTCCAGCCTATGATTTTAAGAAAAACATAAATATAATTTTAGCAAGTAAAAATGGTATAGTTAAACGTTCTGAACTTAAAGATTTCAAATTAAGTCGCTATTCTAAACCAACAAGTTGTATGAAATTAAAAGAAAAAGACATTTTAATAGATGCAATTATAGAAGAAAAAGAAAACATTTTCATAAGTACTAAAAATGGCTATGGACTATCTTTTAAAAATTCTGAAATACCAATAGTTGGAGTTAAAGCAGCAGGAGTAAAAGGTATTACTTTAAAAGATGACGAAGTAATAAGTATTAATAATTTTTCATATTTGACAGATGAATATTTAACTGTAGTAACTAGAGAGTCAACTGGAAAAAGAGTTAGATTAAACGAATTAGACTTATCAACCAGAACAAGAAAAGGATTACTTCTTTTAAGAGAAGTTAAATCAAAGCCATATAAATTACTTAAAACATTTGTCGTTGACAATAAATCTCACATAGGACTAAAATCTAAAGAAATAAGCGAATTCAAATTAACAGAATTACCAATACTAGACAGATATTCAATAGGAAAGGAACTAGTAAAAGAGCCTAGTACCAATGCCTTTATAGTCAGGGAATTAATCCGTTCAAATCAGAGAGAAGATGAAATAAAAATAATAGAAGAAATAGAGCCTAAAAAGGATAAAATAGACCTAAATGAAATAGATAATAGACTACTAACAATAGATGACTTCATTAAATAAGTCTTTTTCTTTTCAAAAAAATTATAGCAATAAAGAATCTTTTATCGTATGATGCATATAATTATATAGGTGATTATATGTCTAAAGATAATTTTAAAGATTTTGCTCGTCTTCATCCATCTCTAGCTAGCCATGTAAATAAAAATAATACTACTTGGCAAAAACTTTATGAGTTATATGATATTTATGGAGAAAATAGTCCAGTTTGGGATGAATTTTTTACATCTAAAACAGCTAGTGTTGTTCCAAGTGTTTCTCCTACAAAGGATGTTACTATTTCTGACTTAATGAATACAATTAAAAGTGTTGATTTGGAAACCGTTCAAAAAGGGATAGCCAATATTCAAAAAACAATAGGACTACTTCAAGATATGGGCCTTGGAAGCACTAAAACTAGTGTACCAACATATGAACCTAGACCAATGTATAAATATTTTGAGGACTAATGCAAGTAGAAGCTAGAATACTTATTAATAACAATCCAAATCTAAAAAGATATTTAAAAGAACATTCCTATTGGTATAAATATTTAAATAGAAGTCCACGTTTTTTGAAGGATATGGAAGAAGAGATGAAAAAAGAGTATAAACTAACTCCAGAAGATAGAATTGAAAAAATAGGAGAAAGTCTTAGCTTAGTGTCCAACTTATTATCAGTCTTAAAATAACTATATTTTATTTATTATAAATAGTTTTTTAAAATCAATAAAAATTCAATCATATACAAAATTAATTTTTTTCTAAAAAAGCATTGCATTTTTTGTCGAATTCTGCTATATTATAGATGTGAACAAGTTAGATATTCTAATATGTTCATAAGGAGATACTTGTTTGTGCGTATCACCTTCTAAGCATTCGATGTATATTATACTCGAATGCTTCTTTTTTAAGGAGTTATATGAAAGATTTATACAATTTAGTATTAGACTTTGAAAATAATTTAG
>CATKYP010000072.1 GCA_949840855.1 uncultured Bacilli bacterium
AATTATATATACAAAATAAAATCTAAGCTTACTAAAAACCTAAAAATCTTAAAAAATCAAGTGTATTTATTTTACTAAAGTAAAGTGCCGCAAAGCTAATTATTAAAAATGGACCAAAGGGTATCATATGATCTTTATTTTTTAATAATATATAAAGACTTGGTATTAAAGCGATTACACTTGCTATAAAAATTGATAAAACTCCTAAAATAGGTTCTAATACTAAACCAAAAATGAACATAAGTTTTACATCTCCTCCACCAAGACTTTCCTTTTTAAATATCTTTTCGCCAAGTATCATTATAAAGTACATTAATAAAAATAAGAAAACTCCTGTAACGACTCTAGTAGACATGAGATTAATTCCGCCTTTTAGATATTGAAGGATTATAAAATAGAATATAAAAAATATCAAAACCTCATCTGGTATAATGTAATAGTTCAAATCACTAACAAGTACTATCATAAATATAGCAATAACTCCAAAAGCAATCAAAATGTCATAACTAAAGCCAAAGCTATAATAACTAACAGAAGCTAAAAGTCCAGTTAGAAGTTCTACTATAGGTAATAAAACTGGAATACTTGCTTTACAGTATTTGCATTTACCTTTATTTAATAAATAAGTTATAACTGGTATCATGTCAAAAAATCCTAATTTATGATTACAAGTATTACAATGTGAACTACTTGTAGTAAAATTTTCGCCTTTTGGGAGACGTTCTCCAATCACTGCAAAAAAGGAACCAAATACACAACCAAATATAAAGAAAACTATTATATATATTGTATCTTCCATAAATCCTCCTAGTTAATTTGTTCATAGATACTAAACATTGGAGTAATGATAGAGACTAAAATAACACCAACAATCCCTGCAACAATTAAAATCATAATAGGTTCTATCAAACTCTTAAGTTGATCAACAAGGGCCTTATGAAGTGCCTGATAATGCTCTGATACTTTTTCCATCATAAGACCTAGTTGTCCAGTATTTTCCCCTGTTACTAACATATGATAGGCAACTGTTGGAAATGCCCACTCATTTTGAAATGACTTAGATATATTTTCTCCTTTAGCTAGATTGGCTAGAGTTTTAGCGATAATCTGCTTATATATTTCATTATTCGTAATTTTAGAAAGGATTTCCATACTATCAGTAATAAATACTCCATGGTTTATAAGAGACGCAAAAGTTTTAGTAAAAGTATATACTTCATTATATATTACAATATTACCAAATACAGGCATTTTCATGACAATTATCTGTACAGCTTGTCTGAATTTTTCAATATTATTGTAGCACAGATAAAATATAAGTACCGCTATTATTATGCCTATTATTATGTATACGATATTATGCTGTAGAAATCCTGATACTCCAATAACCATTAATGTAATACCAGGTAATTCTGCACCATTATTTTCATATAAAGTAATAAATTGAGGTACTAAATACATCATCATAAATATAAAAACTACAATAGCAAGGACCAAAACGAGTGTAGGATATGTCATGGCACTTTTCATTGTCTTTTTTGTTTGTTCAACTCCCTCATAATAATCTGCCATATCGTCAAGTATTGAAGGTAAATCACCTGTCATTTCGGCTGAACGTACCATATTTATTAGAAGTGGTGGAAAAGCATCTCCTTGTTTATCCATTGAAACACTTAATGTATATCCTTTTAATAAATCATATACAAGCTTTTGATATACTTTTTTAGTAGTTGGGTTTTTTGCTTGTTTGGAAAGTATTGTAACTCCTTCTACTAAAGGAATACCTGCTTTTATATAAGTAGATAATTGAGTTAGATCAAAAGCAAGATCTGCACCTTTAATTTTAGCACCAATTACTATATCCATATCTAGTGCTGTCCTTGGTTGAATATTTATATTTTTAAAACCTTGTAATTCTAAAAATCTATGGCAATCATCTGTACTTTCAGCATCAAAGGTTCCACTGACTTTTTTTCCAAGCTCATTAATAGCTTTATATTTGAATGGATATAAAGTAGCTGTTTCTTGTGTTTTCTCCCTTCTGGAAAGACCTTCTAAATTAGAGTCTGTTGTATTTGATGCTTTTTTGTTACCGAATAGGAGTTCTGAAAAGCTTTTCTTTCTTTTTGAATCATATTTTTTTATAATAACTGCTAATGCCCCTATTAAATCATTATTAGCTTCTCCTTTTGCTATTTCTTCTATAATATCTTGTGGAATTATATCTCCTAAAATTCTCATAGAACCGCTTAAACTGTTACCTTTATATATAAAGTAAGCTAGTCTGAGATAAATAGGTTTATTAGTAGCACTACAGTTTTTCAGCATTAAAGCAACTGAAGTAAATAAATTATTCCCCCCTTTTATAGATGAATATAGTGAAAAGAAATCATCACTTATTATTGATATTTTTAATTTCTTATCCTTTTTCTTGGAGCTTTTTTTTAGGGGAATCACATTTATATTTTTATAGCCAATAGCATCAAAAAAAAGTACGCAGTCATCTCTACTCTCGGCTTTAAAAGTTGAGTTAATATGAGAGCCTTTAGTATCTGTTGCACTATACTTAAATATTGATAATTCCATATGACTATTACCCATGAAAGCACTTCCTCTCTACTATAATATAAATTATAACAAATATTATTATTATTTTAAAGATAAACTTTTATTAATTTATTCATATAATAAAATAGAGGTGATAATATGTATAATAATCCTTTTGCATATGCTCCTTATATGCAACAAGCAGCTACTACTGCAGCTAGAGGTGGGCTATTTTCTAGTATTAAAGCGATTAATTGGGGTGGTATACTTTCTAATACTCAAAAAACATTAGGAATAATAAATCAAACGATCCCTATTGTATATCAAGTAAAACCAATAATTAATAATGCAAAAACAATGTTTAAAATAGCAAATTCTATTAAAAGTGATGGCGATATGGATCAAAGTGTAAAAAGAACTAATGAAGTGGTAGTAGAAAAATCAATAAATAATTCTAATTATGATAATATTGATAAACCTATGTTTTTTATATAAAAACTGGTAAGTACATATGATACTTATCAGTTTTTATTATATTTATCGATAAAGTTATTTTTGTATTCAAGTATATTATCGTTTTTAATAGCTTCTCTTAATTCTTCAGTAAGTTTTATCAAAAAACGGATATTATGTATTGAAAGAAGACTTCCCCCTAACATTTCGTCAGTATTTATTAAATGACGAATATATGATTTTGTATAATTTTTACAAGTATAACAATCACAATTCTCTTCTATAGGGCTAAAGTCTTCCTTATATTTGGCATTGTGAAAATTGATTTTACCATTTCTTGTAAAAGCTTGTCCATGGCGAGCAATACGAGTTGGTAAAACACAATCAAATATATCAACTCCACGTATTACTCCTTCTATTATGTCAAGCGGTTCCCCTACTCCCATTAAGTAGCGAACTTTATCTTTTGGCAAGTATGGAATGGAATAGTCTATTGCTTTATACATATCTTCTTTACTTTCTCCATCATTAGCAACACCACCAATACTATAGCCATCAAAATTAAGTTTTACGGTATTAAGTGCAGAGTATTTTCTAAGATCTTCATGAGCGCCTCCTTGAACTATACCAAATAAAGCTTGATTAACATTGTTATGAACCTTTTTTCCACGTTCTGCCCAACGAAGAGTTCTTTCTATACTTTTTTTTAAGTATTCGTAAGATGCACTAGCTGGCGGGCATTCATCAAAGCTCATAGCAATGTCACTATCAAGTTTATTTTGAATTTCTATTGACTTTTCTGGTGTTAAAAATAAATCCTTTCCATCAATATGACTCTTAAAATGAACACCTTCTTCACAAATGTCTTTTTCTTTATTCTTTGCAAGAGAAAAGACTTGAAAACCTCCACTATCTGTAAGTATTGGTCCATTCCAATTCATAAATTTATGCAAGCCACCAGCTTTTTTTATTATATCTTCTCCAGGTCTTAACCATAAATGGTATGTGTTTGATAAAATTATACCAGCCTTGCATTCCTTCACTTGCTCTAGAGTTAAAGATTTTACAGTAGCACGTGTTCCAACTGGCATAAACATTGGAGTTTCAACAGTACCATAATTTGTTTCTATTTGTCCAAGTCTTGCTTTAGTTTCTTTTTCTTCTTTTATTAATTTATAGGTTATTTTCACATTTAACACCCCAATTGTTTTTTACTTTTTACTTTTTTGTATTCTATATGGTCTATTGTATTGAATCTATCTTTTGAATTATCTATATCGTAAACTTTTCCTGAAATCATTTTATTATTATTTTGAAATGTGTCATTTTCTGTTAATCCATAAAGCATAGAACCTAACGGACTAATTCTTTCTACAAATTCATCAGTAGTTTCAGTAGAGTGTGCTATGTTAACTAACTCTAATCTTTTTGTAATAATGCTACCATCTTTTTTATTCAAATCTATACTAAATTGTGAACCAATACCTATAGTGCCGTTATCTATAGGAAATACACACCTATAATCTTTTAATATTTTTCTATAATAAGCTAATTTAGATTTTAAGCTATTATCAGTACTTCCTCCTAAATTAATTAATCTAGTTATTTCTTGTTCTAATACTATTTTTTGATTAATTGTGTATAACGTTAATAAATCCTTTTCTTCTTTTCTTCTAGAAATCTCTGACATACTTTTGCTATATCTATATTTAATAGGCTTTTCTTTAATAAAATGTACTTTATGTTTAGATTTGTTCTTAACATCAAGAATATTTCCATATATAATACTACCTGTATTTTTAACTTTATAAGAAAAATTATCTCCCCTAGTCTTTCCAAAAACACTCTTAGCAAAATCACTATCTTTGCTTATATAATTGTCTATACTAGATTTTCCAATTAATTCATCTACTAAAATATAGCTATATTCTTCATCTTCATCTAAAAATTCAACTGTTATCTCACTACCTATATCTATAACATTTGTATTATTCTGTTTTAAGATATATTCTGCATTTAATAATCTATATTCTAGGTTATATAGTTCTGTTTTGGCATTTTGATAATTAATTTTGGCTTCTTCATACAGTAATCTATCCATAGTTCCTGTACTTCCAAAACTATTAGTTCCATCTAGACTGCCAAGATTATTAAGTCCATTTTGTAAATATCTTTCTAGTTTTCTAATTCTTTCTCTAATACTTGCTACTTGTCCTGCATCTAATCTCATAAAATACCTCCCTATATGTTTATAATATCACAGTTATATATCAAATAAAAGAGTTAAATAATTTGTTCTTAGATATTTTCATAAATAATTTGTTCTTAGATATTTTTTTCTAAAGCTGCTATTCTAAGTAATAACTAATAATAAAAACTATAAAACCATATTATTTATATTTATTATAAGTAATCATTTTAAATTGATTTTTCAATAAATA
>CATKYP010000073.1 GCA_949840855.1 uncultured Bacilli bacterium
GCAAAAGATAAGACAGTAACTTGGACAAGTAGTGATACAAATATAATAACAGTAAACAATGGAGAAATAACTGCAGTAGCCCCTGGTACAGCTAAAGTCACAGTAACAACAGTAAATGGACATAGTGCAGAAGCAACTATAACAGTAGAAAATCCAGAAGTAAGCTCAATAACTCTAAGTGGAAATGTAACAATATATATTGATAATACACATCAAATTTTAGCAACAATACAACCAGAAAATGCAAGAGATAAGACTTTAACTTGGACTTCAAGCAATCCAAATGTAGCAACAGTAGATCAAACAGGATTAGTAACAGGAGTAGGCGGAGGAGAAGCAACTATAACAGCAACAACAGTAAATGGTTTAACTGCAAATGTTACTATTATAGTAGAAGCATCATATACAGATCCTTCTGGAGCAAGTGCACCAGAGTTAACAGGAGATATGATACCAGTAGTATATAACGAAACAAAAGCTACTTGGGAAAAAGCTAGTATTAGTAGTAAATGGTATGATTATAATAATCAAATGTGGGCAAATGCGGTAACAATAGCAGATAGTACTAAAAGGGAGAAATATAAAACAGCAAGAGCAGGAACAGCGATACCAATTAGTGATATAAATACAATGCTAGTATGGATACCAAGATATTCATATACTTTAGGAAATACCTATGGTTATCAAATTGCTGGCGCAAACACACCAAGTAAAGCGACACCAGGAGCCTTTGATATAAAGTTTGTAGATAAAGATACAATAGAAACAGGAAGTGGAAAATATACAGGAAATGAGCCTACTGGGTACTTTACACCATCATCATTTTGCTGGGGAGATACTTGCGATAATGAATCAACAAGAAACGATCCAGGAAATATAGAATTATCTGGAATATGGATAAGTAAGTTTGAAATTACTGGAGAATTGACCAGTATAACTTCTATTCCAAATAATTATCCTATAAGATATGTAACTATTTCAACATATTTTAACAATATCAAAAATCAATTAAATGGAAATAATGGAGAGACAAAATATGGTCTATCAGGTGATTATGATGCTCATATGATAAAAAATACAGAATGGGGAGCCTTTACCTATTTAAGTCAAAGTAAATATGGAAAATATGGGAATCCTAACTTTAGTGGAGTTTATAAAGAAATATATAGAAATAATTCATATCAATCTGGTATGGATGAGCAATCAATAACTGGATGTAGTGGAGGAATACCAAATGGTTATGCTCGTAGTAGTTGTCAATATACATATGATAAACCAATAACTGGAACAGGAGCAAGTACCACAGGAACAATATATGGAATATATGATACTTCAGGAAGTAAAGATGAACATGTAATGGGAAATTATAGTAATAAAACCACTACATCAGGATTTAGTAGTATGCCCGCTAGAAGATACTATAATTTATATACGAGTACCACAAGTAGCATAAAAGGGGACGCAATGATTGCAGAGAACGTAGCAGAATTTTATAATGATTATGCTGGGCTCTCATACTTTGCGTCCAGTGGGCCTTGGCTTACTCGTGGGGGATCTACATTTACTCCTAGTACAACTGATAATGGCCCATTTTACTATTATGGTAATCCTAATAATCCAACTAAATTTTATGGTACTCGTTTTGCGATTACTATTTGGTGATTGTATCTCACATTTTATAAATTATAAATAAACATTAATAGGATATAAACTAATTAATAATAGATAAAATAGGACAGCTGATTATAATACCTTTAAGGTCACACTAAATAAAAAGAATGATAGAATTTATTTAGAAAGAATCGAGAAGGTATTTTTTTCATGGGAAAACATAAAAAATGGACTTTGGATGAAAAAAGCAAAATAGTTAAAAAATTCAAAAAAGGAACTGTTAGTTCATATTTAAATAGTAAATATGAAATGTCTTGAATGGGAACAGTAAGTCAATATAATCAAGAGTGTGATAAAGTAATATTAGGAAAAGATAATCGAGCTAAAAAGAAATATAATCAGGAGTTGGAAGATATCGACATATTAAAAAAATCTTATGTTCTTCTGATGGAAATCTGGATTTATGTCAAGTTTAGAGAGTCTTTAAATAAATTTGTGTAAATAGAAAATCTTTCCATGATAAAATAAAAGAATAGAGAGATTTTTTTCATGAAAGAAAAAAATAATAATAGAAAAGAAATATTAAAACTATTACAAGAAAATTATGAATTAAATACAGCTCCCTTCATTTTAAAATGAAGGAATGTTTGATGGCAGGATTTAGTTTTTTGACAATTTTTAAAGAGCCTTTCGAAAAAGTTGTGTAAAAGGTAATTTTTACCTTCCGTAAGAATCATCAAACTGATAGTTCTTTTTACTTCATTATAACCATTGATAAACTCATGTCAATAGATTTACTGTTTGTTGTGTATATAAATTTTCAAAGAAAAGTTTAAATGGTTAGATACGGCCTTCATAGATAATTGATTATAAATCATATCCCATTCGTGTATTCTTCCAGTCCATTTTTTCGCTACATTAATTGTCGTTAGATAAAGTGTTTTAAGAAGTGCTTGATCGGTCGGAAATACTGGCCTTTTTTTGTTTACTGCTTTATATCTGTTATTTAAACTTTCAATCGCATTCGTTGTATACATGACCTTACGAATTTCTGGTGAAAATTTATAAAATGTTGATAAGGAGTCCCAATTATTTAACCAACTATTTATTGATGACATGTGGATATTTGTCTTTCCATTTCTCTTCTAATTTTAATAATTCTTCATATCCTAATTCCTCTGTTGATGCTTGATAAATCACTTTTAAGTCACTTGCTATTTATTCATAATCTTTGTAGGAGACGAAAACTCGTTCTAATCTGATGTACAATACAACGTTGATATTCGCATTTTGGATATACTGCACCAATGGTCTCTTTAATGCCTGTAAGACCATCTGCACACATAATAAGTACATCATCTATATCGCGGTTTTTCAAGCCATTTAGTATATTAGCCCATATTTTAGCTGATTCATTTTCACAAATCGTAATAGACAGTATTTATTTATTACCTTCTTTACAACACTACTATTACTTCTTACACTAAAATGAGTAGCATCAATAAAGATAATTGGATAAACTTTCTCTAATCTTCTCTTTTGTCATTCTAGTATCTCTGGCATGATTTTATCTGTGATATCAGTTATTATATCACCACTTAAGTTGCATTCAAACAACTCATAGATTTGATCTTTTATTTCATTGGTCGTCATTCCTAGGGCATACATCGAAATAATTTTATCTTCAAATCTATTGATGCTTTTGGCATAAAGTGGTAGTAAGTCACTCTTGCATTAACCTAATCTATCTCTTGGGATGCTTACTGGTATTTCTCCATAGGTAGTTTTGATATTACGTTCTTTGTAGTAACCATTTCTACTATTATTTATATCATTTTTCTCATGTTTTGAATAGCCTAATTTCGTTTCCGTCTCTGCATCTAGCATTTTCTGCAGAGCTGGACCAAATAGATTCCTCATCATTTCTTGTATATCGTCCATATTCTTTATGGTATGTGTTTTTATATACTCATTCATTACTCATTTACTTCTTTTGGTAATTCATTTTTCTTCATATTAAAAACTTTCCTTTTCTTATTTTATCATATCGGAAGATTTTTCTATATTTACACACCTTTTTCTATACTCTCATTTTGAAGCTTATGTTATTATTTAAATAACAAAAAGAAGCAAAAAATTTTCTTGCTTCTATCGTGGAAAGTTTGTCATTTACACAGAATTTAGAACACACTCTACTTGCACCTGTACATTATCAACTTAAATATTCGAATTAATTTATCTTTTTATTTAAAGTTATAAATATTTATTAAGCATTTTCCTATAAAAGATTCTAGTTATTACCAAAAAGAGACTCCTTTATTAGTCATTGCATCCTTATTATACATTTAGATAATAAATCACAGATTAATATTAAAGAAGTATTTTAAATATTTTCATCACTATATTTTGAATGGTATAAATCTATTTCATCATTATCTGATTGCTCTGCTATATTAATAAAGTTTTCCATATCTGGAAGCTCCTTAATTGATGATAGCCCAAAATAGTCTAGAAATTCTGTTGTAGTTTCATATAAAATTGGTCTTCCAGCAATATTACTTCTGCCAGCCTCCTTAATTAGGCCCTTTGCTACTAATTTTCTTATAATTTGAATGCTTGACACTCCACGATATTCATCAATTTGTACTCTTGTTATTGGTTCATTATAAGCAATAATAGCAAGGGTTTCCAAAGAGGATCTACTTAAGAAATTAGTTTCCTTATTTTCTACTAATTTCTTATAAAATTCTTTGTGTTCTCTTTTTGTAGTAAGTTTTAACTTATTTCCTAAAAAATCAATTCTTAATCCTCTAGAGTCCTTTTCGTAATCTTCCTTTAATATTTTTATAAGTTCTTTTGCTTCTTCTTTATTTATTTCTAAAATATCTACTATTTGTTCTAAACTTAAGCCATCTTCACCTATAACGAATAATAACCCTTCTAATACTGCAACCTTGTTCATCTAATCACCTCACATATAATATCACTGAAATTGTTCTCTTGCTTAATTGTTAATTCTTGTTCCTTTACCATTTCTAATACAGCTAAGAATGTTGCTACAATATATTCTCTACTATAATCTTCAAATAATTCATAAAAAGATATTCTCTTCTTCGAAACTATAATATTTCGAATGCTATTTTTCCTATCACTAACTGTTATTTCTTTTTCAGTAACCTTAGTTTTTATTGGCTTTTCTTCTTTTTTTCTTATTAAAAAACTTTTAAATGCTTCTATTAAGTCGTTTAGATTAATATTAGTTTCAATAATAATATTATTTTCATCGGAATATTTTTTGATATCTACTGGAGGACTTGTATATATCTCTCTTCGAAGGCTTTCTTTTTCTTTTAAAGCCTGTCCAATTTCTTTATAAACTTGATATTCTAATAATTTATTTGCAAGTTCTTCTCTTGGATCACTAAATGATTCTTCACTTTCCTTTTCTATTGGAAGAAGCATTTTTGATTTTATATATAGCAGTTCACTTGCTGTTACTAAATAGTTACTAGTTATTTCTAAATTCATGCTTTCCATTTTTTCTAAGTATTTCAGATATTGTTCTGTTATATTTTCAATTTCAATATCTAATATATTCATTTTGTTAATCTTTACTAGATGCAATAACAAATCTAATGGTCCTTCAAATTCATCAATTCTAAATTCAATATTCATAAAATTATCATTCCATTCTTAAATATATTATACAAAAAAAACAAATAAAAATAAACTATTTGAGTAGTAAGGCAATTGCATAAAAATAGGATGTCAAAATATAGTAAAATTAAAGTTTATAGTGGATAAAAACAAATAAATAAT
>CATKYP010000074.1 GCA_949840855.1 uncultured Bacilli bacterium
ACATTTCTAAAATTTAACATATTATATATTTTTTATCTATGTTAGTATCATTATTATGCCTTTGCTTATTTATTGACGTTGTATCTTTCTCTTTAATAATTTGTGGAAGTTTGATTAATGTATTTTTTTATTAATTCTAGTTTTGGGAATCTAGTCTTATACTGGTATTAGATATCTATGTAAAAGGCGTTTTTTATATTTCTGTTATTATTTTTTTATTAATCTATTGATTAATAAAAATAACCCATATCCGATAATTCCACCTAAGGTATTTGCAATAACATCATTTATATCAGATGAGCGACCTATAAAATATTGCACAAATTCAACACTTAATGTTATTAATAATACAAATATAATTGTTTTGAAAATTGTTCTTTTATTTCTATAAACAATTGGAATAAATAAACCTAAAGGTATAAAAAGCATTATATTAGGAATTACTTCTATGATAAGATGATTTATAGCATCTTTTTCTTCAAATATCCAATTAAATGGTATTAGATTCAAAATATGATGCTGTGGATGTAATGTTATTGGTACAAATAATATCGTTGCAAAAACAATTAAAAAAATTGAACAAAATAATCCTAAATATCTAACTTGTTTACCAATACTTACACCTTTTCTGTTTAATTTTAACATTATGGGTAAATAAAGGGTAATTATTACTATAATAAATATTATTGCAAGCGTAATATAAGCTTGTATTCGATGCATAATTTTCTCTCCTTTATAATTTTTTTGTTATAATTATTTCTAATCTAAATAAAATAGTTCATTTGTATTGTATTTGTTTTATCAGACATATCCTCACAATAGTCAAAGTAACTATTATTTTCATTAATTCATACTCTATAACATATTTTAAATTTCTAAAGTCCATAACCTGTAAAATAAAAAGTATTTACTTTTTATTATTATTTTGTTATTTGATTCTCTCATCTAAAGTACCAACAGTAAAGTTATCTATATCTAGTTTAATCTATGATCTGCTTGTTTTTATTTCTTATTTCATTTATTGTTACTTCCTTTATTTTTCCTAAAAGTACACAAAAAATAAGAGTTCCTAAAGATACTGTAATATATAATACTAAATTATTTTGAATAAATATTTTTTCAACTCCTAAAGTTCTAGAAATTAATCTAACTATCACTATAAAGAGTGGATGAAAAATATAAATACCAGTTGACAGCTCTCTTAATTTTTTGTTTATGGATTTACTTTGTCCTATTAAATATCTAAATAGAAAATATATGATTGGGAGCAAAAAGATATACATACTATCATGCCTTTGAAGATTAAAATGATGTAATATTTCTGCCTCCATCATCATGCATAAGAAGAATAATCCACTTAAATACAAATCATATTCTTGTGTTTTTTTACTCGTTTTTACTATATAACCTAAATATAAAAGTATTGGTACTAAAAACAAACCATTTCTTGTATAATTACAAATATTAAAAATCAAATCATAAAAGGCTCGAGAAATCTCAAACATACTCGCTACTTCATAATAACTATCCCCAAATAGTCCTATTATATAGAAAATGAGTGTTATAAAAAATGTTTTTTTATTTCCTAATCTTTTGATGAGAAAATATGTAATCCATAATCCTAAAATTAGTGCTGGAAAATACCATAAATGATATTGCGTTCCATTTATAAAAATATCTTTTATAATTTGTATAAAATCTATAGTAGAAAACTTACCTATATAGATATTCATTGGAATATATAAAATGATGCAAAATAAATATATCTTTAGTATTTTATTTGTGTATGTTTTTAAAATACTTATATCATCTAATGATTTATCTAATATGTAATAGCCTGTTATCATTAAAAATAATGGTACTGCTATTCTTCCGAGTATTCTTGTAAAAAAGAAGTCAAATTCTAGACTTATTTTAGCAAACGGAGAAATATGTATAGCTATTATTAGAAATGATAATATGAATCTAAAGATATCTATATTTATTTTTTTACTCATTTTCTTACTCCTTTATAGTTAGAATAAATCCATCAATATTATTTCCTGATATAGTATAATCTTTATTTAGTTCTATGAAAGTTTCTTTTTGAAATGGAAGATAATATATTTTGTTTTCCTTATAATTCAAAGGATTATGTGGATAAGTAAATTGTTTTAAAAAGCTAATATACTCTTCTAAACAGAAATTATTATTATTAATTATTTCTGAATGAGGATAACCAACATAGCGAAAATGCCATTCTTCTTTAGATATTTTAGTAGTATTCTTTTTTTCTTCTTTGTACCTTTCAATAAAGCCATATTTAGGAGCCATCTTCCTAAATTCTTCACAGATGCCATAATAAGGAAACTTAGGACATATAAAATCTATATTTTCTTCATTAAGAGCTAGATCTATGGCAAGCCCTGTTTGGTGTTCTGAAGCATTAGGCAAAGCTACAAATTTTTTAGTAAATTCTTCTCCATTCTCTTTTAAAGAAGAATTATATATATCAATTTGCTCATTCAATGTTCTATATCCACTAACAGGTACTATTTTATTATTTGCTTTTATTTCATCTAATGCTAAATGTAGATTTTCATTTACATCACTTTCTAATTTAATATCTTTATATTTATTATCAAAAGAGACTAAATTTACTGTTTCATCTTTTAATAAATTATCTGGGTTAATAAGAATTAGATAACCTTTATAAATATCTTCATTTTTTAACACTTTTCTCATCTTTCTACTCCTAATTCGATTAGTTTGTCAATTACACTTTCAAAAGAAATTCCAATTTGTTTTAACATACTTGGGTATCTTGAATGAGATGTGCAACCTGGTATAGTATTTACTTCGTTAAAAACTATTTTTTTATCTTTTGTATAAAACATATCTACTCTAGCAAAACCAGCACATCCTAATGTTTTATATATTTTTAATGCTGTTTCTTTTATTTTTTCTCTTTCTTCTTTATCAATTCTTGCTGGTAAATGAATTCTACTTGTCTTTAAATTGTACTTTTCAAAATAATCAAAAAATCCCTCTTCTAATTCAATTTCATCCACTTCTCCTGTAATTGAATCAATATTGCCAAGTATAGCGCAGCCCACTTCAAATCCATTTATATTTTCTTCAATAATTACTTTATTATCATATTTAAAAGCCTCATCTAATGATTTATATAAATCACTTATAGAAAATATTTTTGTGATGCCAAATGAAGATCCTGCCTTTAGCGGTTTTACAAATAATGGAAAATTTAATTTTGATATTTTTTCACTTATCTTTTCATAACTATCATTTTTATCAAATAAATACGATATTGGAGATAATAATCCACTAGAAGAAACTAGTTCATGAGCTAAATACTTATCCATACATATTGCAGATGAAATCATATCACAACCTACATATTTTATTCCAGCAAGTTCAAGTAATCCTTGTAATCTGCCATCTTCGCCATTTCTACCGTGAAGAACAGGAAATACTACATCTAAACGAATTATCTCATTTGTTTCTAGTATTATAATTCCGTGATCACATCTATTGGTTGAAATAGTGATTTTCTTGCATATTTTGCTATCAAACCATTTATCTCTTTCTATATCATCTATGTTACCTTCATACAAGTAAAAATTCCCATCTTGTGTGATGCCAACCATTATCACATCATATTTTTCTTTATTAATATTTCTAATTACAGAAGTTGCTGATACAAGTGATACTTCATATTCACTTGAACAACCACCAAATAAAATTGCTACTTTCTTTTTCATAAAATCTACATCTCCTCTATTAAAGTATCTTTTGGAAGTTCATACTCTATTAAAACTTTTTCCTCATACAATTTTTCTCTTTTTATTTCTTGTTTTGTCATTTTGTCTCTTTCTATTCTAATAACACTTGTACATTCATATATTTTTCCATTTTGTCTTATATATTTAAAATCTTCATTAATTATTTCATATTCTATATTTGATTTCTTATTTGATAATATACGACCATACATGTACTTATTATCAAATGAAATATCTATTTGATATATATCATTAGTTTCATTTTTTGCTTTTAAATCTAACCATCCACTATGTATTGTGGCATCAATTCCTTCTAAAGATGTTTTGTCAGGATTTGGAAATGATTTTACTTGATGTCCATGTCTTTCTATTACTGTAAGTGGACTCATTAGAAATATATAATGTAGTAAATTGCTTAAATGACATAAACCTCCACCCTTTTTGGCTACAATTTTACCATCAACAAGCACCAATCCATCTTTATATTCACCATATTTTTTACTGTTTTTTGATAAATAACAAAATGAAAATACTTCTTTAGGGTATATTAAAATATTATTCATAGTCTTACTTGCTATTTTTAAATTATCCACTTTATTTTTTTGAAAAATAATGTCATGGCCACTATTTTCATTGATCATTAAGGTTTTTATCTTACATACTTCATATTCTAATTTTTCTCCAAAAATTCTTGAATATTTATTACTATCAAATTTCATTCCTATTCTATAAAACAAATTTCTTTGCCATATACGTAGTGGTAATAAAAATGTAAATATTTGTGTTAATCTTTTTCTACTCACTTAAAGCCTCTTTTCTTATTATTTTGTTTTGAAAGTCCATAGATTTTTTATTTGACCTTTCAATCTATCGTATTCCCATAACATATTACTTCTCTCCTTACTATTAGGATCATTTATAATGAATTTTCCATCCTTAACTCTTGTTAGGACAATTATATGTCCTGTTGTTGTAAAATCTCCTCTTCTCATACTACAAATAATGGGATGTCCTTGTTCTAATTCAGAAATCATTTTTGATTTTGATAATGATAATTCAGTTCCTATAATTCCATATTTTTTTACACCTTCTGTAAATAATAGCCAACTTGTTACACCTTCATAATAACCGTTTTTATATGAATATAGCGCTATATCATAAGGTGTGATATCATTTCTGCCTGTTAGCCCTGCTATTACCATAGCAAGTGATGTTGGACCACAGCCATTTATAGCAAGTACTTCATCTCCATAAATACCATATCCCCATCTTGGATCATATTGTAATAGTAAAGGAAACTCACCTTTTTTAATATCTCCAATAGTTTCAGAAAAAGTTTTTCCTTTTGAATCAAGATAATTTAACACATAATCAATCATATCAAGATTTTTTGAAAGCATTTCAAGTAATATTTTGGGGTAATTATCTTTATTGTCCATAATTGTTTTGATTTTAGAATTTTTATTTACTAATAATTCCAAGTAACTAATACTATCCATATTTGAATCTATTTTCTCTATTTTTAATGAGGATTCAATTTTTTCGTAAAAGTACTCAAATTTATATTCATAAAATTTATTTCTACAAATCAAACATATTACAAAAATAATGATT
>CATKYP010000075.1 GCA_949840855.1 uncultured Bacilli bacterium
CTAACAACTCATTTTTATTATCTTTTATTATATCTTCAAGTATCATTATTGTAGAATTTTCATCTAAAATTGCTAAATCTTCTTCATTTTGACTTAAAGTAACTGCAATATCTTGCTCGTTATAATCAGATAATTTTAATAATTCTTCTAATTTTATATTTAAAATATAACTAATTTTTCTCAAAGATAATACATTAGGTTTCTTTCTTTCACCTTTTTCTATCTTTGCTAATGTATTATTATCTATGCCTGTTCTTCTAGATAGTTCTCTTTGCGATATTCCTATTTTTTCTCTAGCACCCTTTACAACACTGGCTAAAGTTTTATCTTCCACTTTATACACCTCATTTACTCATCTACTACCATTTTAACATAAATTTGATTATCAAACAATATTTTTGTGAGTTTTAATCACAAAATGTATTGACTTAAATTAAATCTGTATGATAATATATTATTGTGAGTATAACTCACATATATAATTCTTTTCTTTATTGGTAATCCATATACATAGATATTTTTATATCTAGAGTCTAGATGAAAGGAGGAACATTTAATATGGATGCTAGAGAAACATTAAAACTTATTTCAAAGCAATGGTGTAATCTTAACGATTTAATGCTACTTGCTGAAATAGGTAAAAATAATGCAGTGAAACTTAGGAAAGAGATAAAGCAAGATTTAATAAATCAAGGATATACTCTTCCTAATAACAGATTACCAATGATTGAAGTCGTTAATAAACTAAAAATAAATATTAATTATTTAGAAAAAATGGCGAAAGAAAATTTATAGAAAGGAATTATATGAAAACAATAGAAGAATTAAGAAGTAGTATTGTCGATATGAATTATATCATCCAAGATATGATTCGTGAAAATGGTTTATATTGTTTACTTGGAGAAGCCAAAGTTGGTAAATCTGCTATGGCTCTTCAAATAGCAAACTCAATCTGTAATGGTATTCTTTTTCTAGATTTAAAAACGAATAAAACTCCTGTTCTTTATTTAAGTACAGAAATGAATCCTAGTGAAACAATAAGTCGCACTGAACTTATGAATTGTAAATTAAATAGTGATGATTTCTTTTATACTTATCCAGATGAAAATTCTACACAACTTAGTATTATAAAGGTTGAAAAAGAGATTATGAACTTTTCCGAAAAACATGATGGCAAACTTGTATTTATAGATATGTTTAATGGAATTAATTTTGGCTATAACTATGATTTAAATAACTATCAAGATATGAGTCAAAATATATTCCCACAAATTAGAAATCTATGTAACAAATATAATGTTTCTATTATATTAGTTCATCATTTAAATCGTAAAGGTAAATCTTTAGGTAGTACAGCCATAGATACTTGTGTTGATGGTAAGATTGCATTAAAACAAGATGAAAATATTAAATCAACATTCTATCTAAAGTATGAAAGTAGAGATTATCCTAGCAAAGATTATATTTTGAAAAGAAATAATCATCTAATACTTTCTATTGATGAAGATACCGAAGATAAATTAAATGATAACTTGATACAATTCTTAAAGTATGCGATTAATAAGGAAGAATTTACTTTTAAAATATCAGAGATGGTAAGTAAGTTAAATTTGAATATTACTCCACCTGTATTCGGTAAATTACTTGCCAATAACAAAGAAAAGTTAGAAAAATTAGGACTTACTATCAAATCTAGAAGAACTGCAACAGATAGAATTTATACTGCTATATATAAGGAACCGATACTTGAAAGCAATAGTTTCGAGGAGGAATGATTATGGCAGTTAAACAATTAGACAAGTCTGAATGGACTAAAGATGGTCGCAAATGGATATTTTATGACTATGTAAAGAATTTAGATGGAACTAGAAGGAAATATAAGTCAAAGAAGTTTTTTACAAAATTAGAGGCATTAAAAGCCGAAAGAGAGTTTCTAACAACAAATACTGAACGAGCGGATAAAGATCGTAATATGACTTTTAAAGATTTATATACTCTCTTCTATGCTTATAAAGAAGATAAAGTAAAATTTACTACTTTAAAGACTTATAGAGATAGGCAAAAATTCTTTAAAAATCTAGAAAATGTTAAACTAAAAGATTTTAATATAGAGCACTTTGAAAAATGGAAGAAAGAGATTAATTCTTATGGTTACACAACAAATCATAAGAATCATATATTTAAATTCTTTAAAGAATTATTAAACTATGCTACTAAATGGTACAATTTTAATTTTACTGCAACTTACAATAAAATGACTAACTTTACGAATCCAAATGAAATACCAAAAGAAATGTTATTTTTTACTTATGATGAATTTAAAAGGTTTATTGCAGTAGAAGATGACATATTATATAAAACTATGTATGAAACTTTATATTACTGTGGATTAAGACGCGGTGAACTTCGTGGACTTACTTGGAATGACATTGATTTTGAAAATAGTTATTTAAGTGTAAATAAAAATGTGGTAGCAACTAGAGGTGATGAAAACAAACCCTATATGATTACTACTCCTAAAACAAAATCAAGTATTAGAAATATTCCAATACCTAAGGTTTTATTAGATGACTTAAAAGAACTATATAAAGTTTCTAATAATCATTATGGATTTAATAATAGTTGGTATGTCTTTGGAGATACTGAACCTATTACAAATGGCAGAATAAGATGGAGGAAAAATAAGAATTGTGAGTTAGCAGAAGTTAAACAAATTAGAATCCATGATTTTAGACATAGTTGTGCATCACTTTTAATCAATAGTGGTGCCACCATAAATGTAGTTGCAAAATATCTAGGACATACAAAAATAGACGAGACATTAAACACTTATTCCCATCTATTTAAAAATCAAATGAATGAAATAATAAACATTATCGACAATTTAAATTAAAATGGGTACCTATTTGGGTACCTAATACATATACAAAAGAGCTTGGAGCCCTTATAAACAAAGTATCCCAGCCTTTCGACTGGGATTTCAGGGGGTTCGGTTGAATTCTCTCAAATTTAACCATGAGAGATATCAGCATGATTTATCATCATGCATCTTAATCATATCCAATATTTTTATAAAAGTCAATCTTATATTCTAACTTTACACACACTTGACGTTAACTATTATTATTAATAGAATTGATTAATTTTAATTTAAGTTCATTTATGTTTGTTGTGCAATTTAAATATTCTTCACTGTCTTCTCTTGCTCTTAATAATATATCATAATCATCCTTTATATTAGCAATTTTAAAGGTCATATCACCACTTTGTTTAGTTCCAAATAAATCTCCATGTCCTCTAAGTTTAAAATCTTCCTCACTAATTTTAAAACCATCATCTTCTTTTTCCATTATAGTTAATCTTTCAGTATCACTATCACTTATTAGTATACAACTAGATTCACTATTTCCTCTACCTACACGTCCTCTTAATTGATGAAGTGTTGAAAGTCCAAATTTATTAGCATCAAAAATTACCATCATTGTAGCATTTGGAACATCTACTCCAACTTCTACAACAGTAGTTGAAATAAGTATTTGAATACTTCCCTGTAAAAACTCTTGCATAATTAATTCCTTAGCACTACTAGCCATTTTTCCATGAACCACATCTATATTATAGTATTCACCAAAAGCAAGCTTCATTTTATCTTTTAAATCACATACACTAGCTAAATCATTTGTTTCACTATTATCTTCTATAAGTGGTGCTATAACATAGATTTGATGGTGCTTTTTTAATTCATCTAACATTAATTGTAGCACATCTTTTATTTCACTATTTTTCTTTACATATGTTTTTATCTTTTTTCTACCTTTTGGTCTTTCCTTGATAATAGATGTATCCATATCTCCATAAATTGTTAAAGCATACGTTCTTGGTATTGGAGTTGCACTCATATATAATATGTCTGGTTTAATTCCTTTATTTTGCAAATTTGCTCTTTGATTAACCCCAAATCTATGTTGTTCATCTGTTATTACAAGTCCTAAATTATTATATATAACGTCATCTTGTATAAGGGCATGAGTTCCTATAACAATATCAATATCGCCATTTTCTAGACCTTTATAGATCTCTGTTTTTTCTTTCTTTAATAATGAACCTGTTAAAAGTGCTATATTAACTTTAGTACTTTTTAATATATCTTTTAAATTATTATAGTGCTGTACTGCTAATATTTCTGTTGGTGCCATTAAAGCTGATTGCATCCCTGCTAAGTAATTTGAATACATTGCAATAAATGATACTATTGTTTTTCCACTACCAACATCACCTTGTAATAGTCTATTCATTCTGCAACTTGATTCCATATCTTTTAGTATTTCTTCTGATGCCTTTTTTTGATCATCTGTTAATGAAAAGGAAAGTGATTCTATGAACTTTTCTACCTTTTCTCTTGGTATAGTTCTGTCTACTCCTTTATTATTTGATTTATTTTGTTTTTTTAAATAATTTATTTTAAACATAAAGCTAAATAACTCTTCATATTTTAATCTATATTCTGCTTCCTTTAATTTTTCCTCTGTTGGCGGATTATGAACAATGTTTAAAGCTAAACGCTTATTAACAAACGAGTATTTATTTATATATTCTTCTGGAATATAATCTGTTATTTCTTTACCAAATTGTAATAGTGCCATATTAATATAGGTAGCTATATTTTTATTAGTAAGTCCTTGGGTTACGTGGTATACAGGTTCAATCTTAACTTTACTAGATAGTGTTCCCATTTTTATATCACTTGCTGTTATAACATTCTTTTTTCTATCAAATTTTCCTATAATAATAACATTTGTTCCTACTTCTAGACTTGATTTTAGAAAGGCTCTGTTAAATATTGATACTCCTACTACCCCATTAGAACTTACTAATCTAAAGTTCATTTTATTAAGTCCTGCCTTAAATCGCATTAAAATTGGAACACTTTCCACCTTTCCATCTACAATTACTTTATCCTCTTCTCCCACTTCTTGTAAATTTGTTCTTTCTAAGTATTCATATCTAAAAGGATAATGCATAACTAAATCATCAATTGTCATAATACCTAATTTATTAAGTAAAGCTAGTGATTTAGGTCCGATTCCTTTAACATCTTTTAACATTGCCATCAAACCACTTCCATTCATCGTCTAATTATAACACAAATTGTAACTATTTTAAATATTAAATACTAATAAAAATTTATTTCAAGTTTTGTGTTATTAAAAATTAATTGTATTTGTTCTAAAACCATTTAACTAAATTATTTTATTAATTATAAGTTCCAGGTCCTAAGTGCCACTTATTATAGCAGATTTTATTTATTTTAGGAAGAAATTCATAATATTTTATGATATAATTTTATTATTAATA
>CATKYP010000076.1 GCA_949840855.1 uncultured Bacilli bacterium
ATTAAAATTAGTTTATAAAAAAATTAACAATAACTTCTTTCTAAAAGTTCTTTAAATTTTATAAAATATATCGTATTATTTAAATAGGTGATTTACATGAAGAGTTTAACAATTTTACCAGCAGATAGTTATGTTGTAGTTAATAAAACAGTTATTACTGATTTAGACAGAAGCATAATTAGTATGTTATATCAACCAATTATTGGATATACTGCTACAAGTCTTTATCTAACACTTTTGAATGATTTAGATAAAATGATGATTATGAGTGGAGAGTATACTCATCATCACTTAATGACTATAATGCAATTAAGATTAGACTCTATTGTAAATGCAAGAGAAAGACTAGAAGCGATAGGCCTTTTAAAAACGTATGTCAAAACAGATAGCATTAATCATTATGTTTATATGCTATACTCACCACTTTCAGCAAGTGAATTTTTTTCACATCCTATTCTAAATATCGTATTATATAATAATTTAGGAAAAGAAGAATATGAATATCTTATAAATTTTTATAAAATACCTCGTGTTAATTTAAGAGAATATGAAGATATAACAAAAAGTTTTACAGATATTTTTAAAACAGTACCTGGAAGAAATGAAATAAGTTTGCCAGATATTGCTTCACATACTAAAACATCTCTTATAATGGAATCAAAAGTAGATTTTGATATGTTAATAGCAAGTATTCCTCAAAATATGTATAATGAAAAATGCTTTAATAAGGATACAAAAGAACTAATCAATGCCTTATCAATAACATATAATATAGATGACTTTACAATGCAAAATTTAGTAAGAGATAGTCTAAATGAAAAAGGCTTAATTGATAAAAATGATCTTAGAAAAAGTTGTCGTAATTATTATCAATATGAAAATGATGGAGAACTTCCAACAATTGTATATAGAACTCAACCAACTTATTTAAAAAAACCAGAAGGAGATAACTCCAAATGGGCCAAAATGGTTTATACTTTTGAAAATACAAGTCCATATAAATTTTTAAAAGCTCAATATAAAGGAGCAGAACCAACAAAAAGGGATTTAAAATTAGTAGAAAGCTTATTAGTTGACCAAAAATTAAATCCTGGAGTTGTCAATGTCCTAATCTCTTATGTATTAAAAGTAAATAATCAAAAACTAAATAAAAATTATATGGAAGCTATAGTAGGGCAATGGAAAAGACTAAAAGTAGAAACAGTAGAGGATGCTATGCACTTAACTGAAAAAGAACATAAGAAAATCAAAAAGATGTTAGAAAAGAAAACAGAAACACCAAAATATTATAAGCAAAGAAAAAAGGAAGAAAAACTGCCAGCTTGGTTTGATAAAGAACTAGCAAAAGAAGATATCACAAAAGAAGAACAAGAAGAACTAGATAGTCTAATAAACAACTTAATTTAATTAGACAGCTTATTGTAAATATTGATTATAAAAGACTGTTTCACAAATATTTCACTTGAAGAAAAAATAGTTGTATGCTATTATTATATAGAGTTTTAAGTTAAAAAGGTGGTTTGTATGAAAAAAATCAAAGAGAACTATGATATAGATAAGGACTTTTATTATATAGTAGAAGATATTTTAGAAAATAAAGAGTTTCAAAAGCTAAAAGAAATAAAACATCACGGTATAACTAGATATAATCATCTACTTAGAGTAGCATATTATACTTACAAATTTACTAAAAAAATGGGTCTTAAATATGTAGAAGCAACAAGAGGAGCTTTATTACATGATTTTTTCTTCTATGAAACAGATAATACATCTACTTATAAAGCCTTAACAACACATTCTAATTATGCTTTAAAAAATGCTTGTAAATATTTTGCACTAACAGAGTTAGAAAAAGACATAATAAAAACTCATATGTTTCCTGTTACTAAGATAAGACCTCATTATAAAGAAAGCTTAGTAGTTGATATAATAGATGACATCTCATCATTTTATGAGAGAACCTATAGTATTCAAGATTGTGTAAGCACAGCATATACTTTTATTCTTATGTTATTACTCACTAAAATTAAATAGTAGTAGAGGAGGTTTTTGATGTATTGTAGAAATTGTGGCAGAAAAACAGAAAAGACTGATATATTTTGTATAGAATGTGGAAATAGACTAAGAAAAGATAAAAAAATACCTTTAGTAAACTTAAAAGAAATGCCAAAAAAGTATAAAAAAGGTTTACTTAGTTTATTAACTATACTAATAATTATATTATTATATATAGGTGTTAATAAATATGCTTTTAGTGAAGAAGCTGTTATAAAACGTTATATAAAAGCATATGTTAATAATGATTATCAAACTATTATCAG
The DNA here is from genome assembly GCA_949840855.1 of uncultured Bacilli bacterium. GTDB lineage: Bacteria > Bacillota_I > Bacilli_A > RF39 > UBA660 > UBA2730. The sequence continues at coordinate 2,322 of CATKYP010000076.1, forward strand.
CTTATCAGGTCTAGAAGAGGTTAAGTTTGCTAACAATAATATTATAAAAGAAAAATATCAGGCCAAAAAAAATCAAAAAATAATTATTAAAAGTATAACTGACAATGTAAATAAAGGTGAACATACAAGAACAGTATCATATATAATAGACGGAATTACAAAATCTACTAATGTAACCATTAAAAGAAATGGTAGAAAGTACTTATTATTTAAAGATTATATAATAACTTCAACTGATCTTTTAGCAAAGAATGTATTATTTATCGTACCAAAAAATTCACAGTTGACAGTAGATAATATTAAATTAGATAACAACTTTATAAAAGAAAATAAAGAAAATTTAGTAACTTATAAAGTATCAAATTTATTAAAGAAAAACGTAAAAATATCTTTAAAATTAGCAAACGGATTAGAATTAAGTGATATAAAATCAGTATTTAATAATGAAGAGGTTGATTACCGAGAATTAAATTATAACTTTGTAAAAAATGATAAATCGATAGTACTTGAAAAGAATTTAAAAAATGCAGTTAAAAAAGTAATAGAGGCCGCTTTAAATGATGAATATGATAAAATAAAAGATAATAGTCTTTTTACATCTAGCCTTTTTAATGATCCTACATTTATAGAAAGTTATAATAAACTAAAAGAAAAATATCATAATTCCATTAAAAATTTTGATATAAATAGTCTAGAGGTAAAAAATGTCAAATTGGATAATAAAAATAATATTATTATAAGTTCAAAAATAGAGTATAGTTATAAAAATAGTGAGAATAAATCTCATCAAGCAAGTAGATTAATAACACTAAGTTTAAATGATAAGTTATTAATAAACGAAATCCAATTAATTTCTTTATTATATATGTTCAAATAAAAATATAGTTAATATTTAACTATATTGGTCTCATATTATCCATATCTTTATATGGATTTTTTTTATCTATTTTATCAGTAAAAATTATACCATCTAAATGATCCATTTCATGCTGAAAGGCAACTGCCAGTTCCTCTCTTCCTCTAACTGTTATCTTATTTCCATCTAAATCTTGAGCTTCTAAAGTTACTCTAGCATATCTTGGAACAATACCATCTATATCTCTATTAACAGATAAACATCCTTCTCCAGATTCAACGTATATTTTTTCAACTGAATTACTAATTATTTTAGGATTTATTAATACATAATTTTGAAATTTACCAGGCTCATATTCATGAACTACAACGAAATATCTTTTTAAAATTCCAACTTGAACAGCCGCAAGGCCCATTCCAGGTCTTAAATCATACTTTTCAGCTAATTCTTCTATTTGACTGTTCTTCAAATATTCAATAGACTCATCTATAATCTTTTTATCTTCATCACTAAGCGGAAATACTACAGGAAGAGATTTTTGATGAAGTTTTTTATCTTTTTCATCTAAAATATCTTTAGTTTTTAACATAAAATCACTCCAATATAACACGCTTATTATAACATAATTGATAAACTTGTGCAAATGAAAAAGAGCTTTCGCTCTTTAATTATGCTGCAAATCTTGAACCTATTACGATTACTAATAAAATAAATAGTACTAAAATTATTGCATAAGTAGAGTTATTATTATTACATCCACATCCACTAACTGGATAGTAATTAGGAGTTTGGTAATTCATTCCTGAACAACCACAACCACTATTACCATAATAATACATAATATTTCCTCCTTTACTATATCTATTATAGGATATTCAAATACTTGTAATATGTGATATAAAAAGACTTAAAAAAGAAAATAATTATATAAAAATTGAAAGATTTATGTTATTATAAAGTTATTAAAGATAGGAGATGGTAATATTGAATAAAGTAGTAAAATATATTGATAAATCATTACTAGTTATAACTTGCCTTCTTTTTATCTTTGGGCTTATTATGATATTTTCATCATCAAATGTTACTGCTTATATGAAATATGCTATTAGTCCTTATAATTACTTTATAAAACAAGGAATATTTTTATTTGGTGGACTAATAGGTTTTTTTATAATGATGAAATTTACGACTAAATTTTATGGTATGTCTTCTTGGCTATTAATGATTTTTCTTATTGCGAGTTTGATAGGTTTATTAATAATAGGAGATGCTAAAAACCAAGCACAAAGCTGGTATGATTTAGGTTTTTTTAGTTTTCAGCCTAGCGAGTTTGCCAAGATAACTTCTATAATTTGGTTAGCTCATTATTATGAAGAAAAAAGAGAAAAGCTCTCATCTTGGAGCATCTCTTTATTTCCAATTGCAGTCTGTGCTATTATTGCGCTTTTAATATTTAAGCAACCAGACTTTGGAACAACTATTATATATGCTCTTCTTATAGGGTTGATTTTTATAAGTCAACCAATACCAAAAGAGATGAAAAGAAAATTAATATTAGGTGGAGTAGCAGTGATACTTTTAGGTGGATTCCTTCTAGTAGTAAGTGGGAAAAGTCTTCTTTTAGAACGTCAAATTGAAAGATTTAACTTCTTAAGACCTTGTGATAGATTACTCGATGATGGAAATCAAGTATGTAATGGATATATTGCTATCAACAATGGGAAAGTTTGGGGAAAAGGACTAGGGAATAGTACACAAAAATATCTCTATTTACCTGAACCATATACAGATTTTATTTTTGCAGTAATGATAGAAGAACTTGGCTGTATATCTGGAATAATACTAATATTAGCATACATTTTTATACTATATAGAATTTTAGTAATAGGTAGAGAAAGCTATACAAATAGAGGATGTACTATTTGCTATGGTGTAGCAATTTATATAGCACTTCATATTTTTATAAATCTCTTGGGAATTATGGGATTAATGCCAATGACAGGAGTTCCTCTTCCATTTATTAGTTATGGAGGAAGCTTTACAATATGCTTAATAGCAGGACTAACAGCAGTTCAAAGAGTAAGTGTTGAAACGGGGATTAGAAATGAATTAAATATTAAACCTAAAGTTATTAAAAAAAATAAAAG
>CATKYP010000077.1 GCA_949840855.1 uncultured Bacilli bacterium
TCTATATTACCTATCATTTTTATTCCTTCTTAGTATTGTAATTTATATTTTCATTTTGCTTATTATTAATATTTTCTAAAAGTGTTTTATATTTTATTGCTTCTTCTTTATAATCTTTAAGATTGTTAATAAAATTTATATTATCATTATTAGTCCAAGAAGATTCTAGAATATTTAGAACTGAAAATATAGTGTTTACTTCATTTACATATATTTCTGTATTATTCATTCCTTACACTCCTTATTTTTTATAACAGAACTAGTCTAGATCCATTTTTTATATCTGTATCTTTTACTAGTAATTGTACATCATATACTATACCTGATTCTTTACTATAAAGATTTGTATCATCTTTTATAATGTAGTCTATGTCATGACTTTCATTTAAAGATTTTTCTATTAATTGTTTAATCGTTCCTACCCTTTTATTTATTGGTATAAAAATATCATATTCTTTTTCGAAAAGTGGAAGATATAATTCTATTAGTATTTTATTTTCATTATTATTCATCTTCTACCACTCCTTCTAATAATTTTATAATACTGGGTTTGCCTTTTTCAACAAGAACAGCAAAACCTTTTTTTAATTCTGTTCTTAAGTATCTTGGAGAACTTGCAAGTTTTATAGTAAATTGATCGAGAACTCCGCTTCCAAGCCATAGTCCATTTCCTTGATTAAATGTTTGTTTGTACCATTGTTCATATGAAATATTTTTAATTTTCTCTGAAGAATCAACTATAACAAAATTATAAGTATTTAAATTTATTCCTTCCATTAGGTTTTGTGTAAATTTGTTTTTTATATTTAAATCTAACTTTACCAAGAGATTATCAAGTCCTAAAATAATTACAGTTGTTTTTATTTTATTACTTAAAATATCATTTTTATAATTATTTCCTTTATATAAATTTATTTGATTATCTAAGTCCTCGTTTATTTTCGAAATAATTGTATTAAAGTCTTGTTGTACTAATAATGTATTTTTTAAGTTTTCTTTTATTATTTCAAAAGTATCTATTATTATAACTTTTCTATTTTCTATAAATGATAATGTTTTATAAAAATTATTTAAGAAATTATAGTATGAATGAATGTCATTTCCTGATATTAGATAGTTATAATTTTTTGCTAAGTCAATTGTGGAGATTTGAAGTGTATCTTTATAAATACCTACTGGAATAGTTTGAATATTATTTAAATAATTCTCTACTACTTTGTGAGTAATATTTACAGGCAATACTGGTACTTTAGGTGCTTTATATTCAAATATTTGTGCTAGTTTAGCACTTATTACTTTCAAATACTCACTCATTCTTTCTTTTTGATATGGATAGGCTACTTGAAATTCGTGTATTTCTTCTAATTTTACAAGTCCTCTACCATATATTTTAGATGGGTATTTCTTTTGAATATTACCTAAGATAGAATTGTAATCTGATTGATCATTAAATTGTAATACAAGATTTTGTTTAAAGTTTTGTTTTAGGCGATATCTTAAAGTTGTAGTAGTTGCAGCACTAACAATAAAAGTTATTCCATATTTAAAACCCTCTCTTGTTAAAAGGCTGAACATATCTTCGTATCCATCATAGCTTTCAATATAGGCATCATAGTTATTTATAACTACAATTATTAATGGAAGAGTTTTTCCACTATGTTTACAGTAAAAATCGAAATCACCATTATAATCAATAAATAATTTTTTTCTACTTTCAAGTTCTGATAGTAACAATTTATATAAATTAGCAATTTTTTCTTCTTCACTACTAAATATAATATCACCAACTTGAGGTGCCTTTTGAAATACTCTTAAAGTTTCGGCTCCGAAATCTAGAATATAAAAATTTGTTTCTTTGGGAGAATGATCTGTTATTGTAGAATAAATAATATTTGATATTGCTAGTTCTTTTCCTGAACCAGTAGAGCCATATATTATAGTATTTCCATCTTTTGACAATGGTAGTGTAAGAAGTCCTTGTTTTTGGTTATTAGGGTCATCGTATTCACCTACTATTGGATTGATATTACCTACTTCAACACTGTATTTATATTTTTCTTTTAACTGTTCTGTATAGATATATTCTGGTATTTTATCAAGCCACAATTTTCTAGTTTCTATATTTTCTTTTTTGGCAATCTTAACAATATGTTTTACAATACTTGTTATTTCTTCTCCTTCAGCATTTAAAACTAATTGTTTATTAGCACTATCAATACTTTTTATAACATTTCCTACATTATCAATAAAGTCTATTCTCTCATCGATTTTCTTTTTACGTTTTTCCATGGGATAGTATTTTGCACCAGAAAAGGCTGATTGTCCTAAGGCAAACAACTCATTATAACCAACTTGTAAATAAAAACGTCCTGTTTCTTTTAATGCGGCTGCATCCGCACATTTTATCATGTCCATACTATCCGTTCTATCTTGTACTTTTAAACATATCCTAAATTTAGAATTTGACCAAATTTGATCATTTACTACTCCTGCTGGTTTTTGAGTTGCTAATATCAAATGCACTCCCAAACTTCTTCCGATACGAGCTGTTGATATTAATTCATCCATAAAGTCTGGTTGCTGATCTTTTAATTCGGCAAACTCATCTGAAATAATTAGTAAATGGGGAACTGGAGTTTTAACAAGATTCTCCCTATATAAAGTTTGATATTTGTAAATATCTATTGTACTTTCGTTTAATGAATCTCTTGCTTCATTAAATATTCTCTGTCTTCTTCTAAGTTCACTTTTAATAGATGATAAACTTCTATTCATTTCTACAGTATCTAGATTTGTAATAGTTCCTGCTAGATGTGGTAATTTTATTCCTGTTTCTTTATTTTCAAAAGCTCCAGCTAATCCTCCTCCTTTATAATCTATCAAAATAAAGTTTACTTCTTCAGGAGTGTAGTTAATTGCAAGGGATAAAATATAGGTTATTATTAATTCACTTTTTCCACTTCCTGTCATACCAGCAATTAATCCGTGTGGTCCATGAGCTTTTTCATGTAGATCTAGTTTGAATAGTTCTCTATTTTTGTCAACTCCTATTGGAGCTTGTAATGTCTTAGTAGGATTACTGTTTCTCCATCTATCTATGATATTTAATTGTTCAACATTACCTACATCATACATTTCAAGAAAACTAATCATTGTTGGTAAACTACTATTTTCTTTTTCTATTTCTATTGGTATGTTTGCTAAACGTTTTGTACATTCGTGCATATCAATGTTTAGATTATAATCTGCAATAAATTCTTTCTGCTTATTTGAAACTAATTCATTTTCAAAAATACCAGACATCTTATCACCAATGCTTATGAATGTATGACACTCATTTGGTAAGTTTGTTAGTCTATTATTAATAATCATTAGACTAAAGCCAATATTTGTATTTTCATTACATATATCTTTTATTATTTCAAGTTCTCTTACTGATTTAAAGTCATCTATTATTATAAAAAAGTATGGTTTAAAACTAGTATAATCATCTTGAGTAGTTTGAATATACTCATTTGAATTATTATTTTTTCTTCCTTGAAATACTTGTTCTAGGTTTAAAGATAGTTCCTTAGCTTCATCACTATTTGTGGCAAAGTATCTTGTTGTTTTGCTATTATTCCACGTGTGTGGAAGAGATTTTATATAATCCCATCTTGTTTTATTTTTTTCATTTGTAAATACTACTATTTTTAGATCCTCATAGCTGTGAAAGGTTATTAACTGAAGAATTAAACCATCTATAAAATATGACTTTTGTCTTCCATCTCCAATTATTGCTGAAATATTGTTTTTAGCAAAAGAGAGGTTTATTGGAACATTTTCTAATTCTTTTGATTCTTTTCCTAAATCTAGAACAAGTTGCTCTAAGTTATCATCTTCTAAAGAAAATCTTTTTTCTGGGTATCTTACTATTCCCTTAAAGTTTGTTCCACCTAATCCTAAACGTAAATCTAAAAAGTCATTTTGGTCTATTTCTCTTTCCCATAGTGATCTTTTTCTTTGCATTATTATGTTATAACATTCTTCAAGAGTAATGTAATTTTCAAGAAGAACTTGTCTTTCTTTTTCCATTTCATTATGTATTGTATTTCTTTTTTCTTCAATATATTCCTTGTATTTATTTTGGCGTAATTCTTCTCTTTTTCTTTGTTGCTTTTTTTGATAATGTTTATTTAGAAGAGGCCAAAATATCATAGTTAGGAGCATTGCTACACACATTATTATATTTGGTAGTGCTGAATAGATATCCTTTTCTCCTGATATTACAGATGATACTGAAGAATAACCCATCATTAGTGAAACCATTCCCATACTAATCATTGGTCCTATTACATATAAAAGAGGAGTATTGTCTACCTTTTCCTTAGCTGGTGGAGGATCAATTGATATTTCAACAGGTTCTATTCCTGATTTAAATCTTGGTGATCTAAAAAAATAATCTTCTTCATTATAAAACTCTATATTTTCTTCTATATTATTCTCTTCATTTATTGTTGGTTGTACTAATGCCCTTTTTGGTGAAAAGATACTATTATCCACTTTTATTAAATCGCCTATTCTATTTATTATTATAGAATCGCCTAATACAATAATCTTTAATCCCATTATAAAAATAATATCTCCATGATGTAATCTTTTACTAGATATTAATTCGTTATTAACATAAGTTCCATAATTACTATTTAAATCTTCTATATACCAAGTATTATCTTTATATATTAATAAGCTATGTTTTTTTGATACTAGTGGATAGTTATAATTAATTTGTGCTTCAGGATTATTACCTATTAAAATGGATGTGTTAGAATTTACTTGTAATTGTTGATAATTATTATCTGATGATGGAGAACAGTATAATAGTATATAGTCATTTTCATTATTTATTCTTATAAAGTAAAGGTTATATTCTTTTATAATTATAGAGTCTAGTTCTTTATTATTAGATACTATTTTCGCTTCAAAATTGCTTTTTAAATACCAAGTATCATTTTTAGCTTCAATACTTATTAAGTTTTTAGTATTTCCTAAACCATCTATATCTGTAATCCAAAATGTTCCAGATATAGTTGTTGGTAAAGTAAAATTATATATTTTAGTACGTTTAATTAATCTAACTATCATAATTACACCCCATTTAAAAGTATATAATCATACCTTCAATTCTTTTATCCTAGATTAATTATATCTATAAACAGGGCTTTTTTCAAGGAAATATTTGTAATTAGAACTAAATAATTATAGTATTTTTTCTAAATTTTTCTAACATTTCTATCTATTATTT
>CATKYP010000078.1 GCA_949840855.1 uncultured Bacilli bacterium
TATTATTGTATATAATTTTAACATATATTTTCATAAAACTAAAAAACTAACTAATATAACTTAGTTAGTTACAGATCTTATCTAAGTGTTAATAATTTTCTTCTTCATTTTCGTAAAATCTTTTATATTCATCATAATTATTTTGTAATAGGTCATATGTATTTTGTGATAAATACATTCTTGTTTGAGCTGAATACTGATAATCTCTTATTACATTATTTTTTATATCATTTATTATTAAGTCATATACCCCTTTGAAATTAATATCATAACTAGTATGAATGTGATATATTTCAAATTTTCTGTCATTGTATTCTTCTATAGTATATTTTGCACCTTTTGGAGTATTGATTTCTATTTTTACTTTTTTATCTTCTATCGTGTTGTCAATAATGTATTGATTATTATAGTATTTATTTTCTATATCAGGATCAGGAAATATTATGGTATTAGCATCAATATCTATATACTCTGTTTTAGTTACTAATTCTAACTTATCTATTCCTTCTATATAGTTATAATCTAATAAATTTATAACAGTTAATCCAGTCGATATTCCTATTATTATAAGACTTAATATAGAAATTATAAATATTTTTTTAAACTTTATTTCTTTGTTTGTTATAAAATTATAAAGAAATTCTATTAGACAATATGTTAGTAAAACGGCTCCTATTAAACCAATAGCTATTAGTAAAAATATTACTGCATATATAGCATGATAAAGGCTTATAACTCCTACCATTATTAATGAAACAAAAATGACTACTATTGGTACTATAAATATACAAGCAAAAAATTTTAATATTAGTATAATTATTTTAATTAGTAAATTATAAAAACTCATACTTGAATGCTTTGGATCTCTTATTATTATCTTCTCTTTTTTTGCTTTTTCATAAATATATTTTTTTTCTGTTTCTTTGTCAAATGGTTCTTCTATTGTTTTTTGAGCAACATTGCTATCTTCAATTGTTACAAAGTAATCTAAGTATCTTATCTTAAATAAGTGAATGAATATTATAATACTTATAATTAGTGATATTATAATAATTAGATTAAATAAAATATTTTTTAATTCAAATCCTATAATAGGTATTTTCGTAAACCAATCTAATATTAATGAATCTATTACACTATCGATTATAGCTGATGAGACTATTAGTATAATTACTAGCAAGGACATTTCCATAATACACTTAAGTTTTTCCTTTAGATTCATACTACAAAACATATTATATGTTTTAGTAATGAATGCTAAAAATTCTTGCATATAAGAGTTAAAATTTAACTTATTAGATGAATTTGTACTGTTTATTGTTCCATCATCTAATAAGTCTTCAAGAGTACAATTTAATATTTTTGTCATTTGGATTATTTTTTCCATATCTGGATAGGATGATGCGGACTCCCACTTTGAAACTGCTTGTCGTGAAACATTCAGTTTATCTGCTAATTGTTCTTGGCTTAAGTTATTATTTTTTCTTTGTTTGGCTAGTTTATCACAAAACTTCATTTTGCCACCTCCACCAAAATTATATTATAAATATTATTGGTAGCAACATACATTTTCGCTATCTTTTTGTATAAATTTAGTTGCATTTTAAGCTTTTTTATTCGTTTTCTCTATTTTCATATGATAAAAGTTCTTTAATATCTTTTTCTGTAAGTCTAGAGAAATAGTTTTCTCCGTTACTAGAGTCTATTAATTTGTTACTTAAAATTTTCTTTTTATTTTGAAGTTCTAATATTTTTTCTTCAATTGTACCTTTAGAAATAAATCTAATTACTTCTACAACATTTTTTTGGCCTATTCTATGTGCTCTATCAGTAGCTTGGTTTTCTGCTTGAGGATTCCACCATAAGTCTAAGTGAATTACTACGTCTGCACTAGTTAGATTCAATCCTGTACCACCTGATTTTAACATTATAAAAAACACATTAGTATTATCATTATTAAATTTTTCTACTAATTCTATTCTTTTTTTACTTGATACTGAACCGTCTATAGTATATGAAGTTATGTTATTTTTATCAAGTTCATTCCTAGCTAGATAAAGAGCTGTCTTAAAGCTTGTAAATATTAGTATTTTATGGTTATTACTAATTACTTCTTTTACTACCTTTACAAATTCTTCCATCTTTCCACTTCCGCCTTCATAATTTGTAAAAAGTATTCTTGGATCTATACAAATTTGTCTTAATTTTGTTAGAAGCTGCAGTATTAAAAATCTAGCCTTATTTATGCCTTCTCCTTCTAAGATTTCTTTCATTTCTTTATTTACTTTTTCTAGTTCTGCTAAATAAATTTTTTTCTGATCTTTAGTTAATTCAACATAAATATTATTTTCTATTTTATCTGGTAGATCTTTTATAACATCTTTTTTCTTTCTCCTTAATACAAACGGTTTAATTATATTATTTAGATTTTGAAGTTTCTCGTTAGTGTCTTCATCAAAATCACGTACTTTGTATTTTTTGCCGAAATTGTCAATATTTCCTAAAAATCCTGGCATAATATAGTCAAAAATGCTCCATAATTCTATAGTTGAATTTTCAATTGGTGTTCCTGTTAAAGCAATTTTTGTTTCTGCTTGAATACTCTTTACTGTTTTTGTTACTTCTGTAGTACTGTTCTTTATATTTTGAGCTTCATCTATTATCATTACTTTAAAATTAATAGATTTGTAAAATTCTTTATCTTCTCTAAGAAGTCCATACGTTGTTATTAGAACATTTTCCTTTTCTATGTGACTTTCTTCTTCAAGCCTCTTTTTCTTTAGTCCTGCTAAAACTTTGTATTTAATATTAGGTTCAAATTTTAAAAACTCTTGCTCCCAATTATATGCTAAAGAGGTTGGAGAAACTATTAAAAATTTATAATTTTTATCTTCTTTTAATAGTTCTTTAATAAAGTATATTGTTTGGATTGATTTTCCGAGTCCCATCTCATCTGCAAGTATTCCACCAAAACCTGTTTGATTAATATTATATAACCATTTAACTCCTTCTAATTGGTAATCTCTTAATAATTCTTTCTCTTTTTTAGTTAATTTTATTTTTGAGTCTTTATAAGTATTAAATTTATCAATTAATTCTTGGAATAGATTATTTGTATTTATTATATGATATTTATTATTTTTCAGGCTATCTAGATATATTGCCCTATATTTAGGAATTGTACCTTCACCATTTTCTATGTCTTTTTCTTTTAAATTCATATCTTCTGTTAAGGCTTGCAATTCTCTTAAATCTTTATCCTCTTCTAAGTTAATAATATCGCCACTTTTTAAGCGAAAGTATTTTTTTTTACTTTTAAGCGATTCAAAAATATTTATTATTTCATCTTCCTTAATATCTCCTAAATCGAAACTGTAATTCATAATATTATCTTTGCCTATCGAGAAAGTACTTGATACATTTGTCTTTTTGATTATATTTACTTCTTTTAGCTTTTCTGAAGTATATGTCTCATATTTTTCTGTTAGATCTAGGAGTCCTTTTTCAAGAAAGTAGGCAATATCATCTAGGTTTTCTAATAGTATTTTCTTTTTATTTATATCAAAATTATATTTATACAACTCTTCTAATATTTTGAGCTGCTGTGCAACCTCTGACATAATATCATTAGCTTCCTTCTGCTTTTTTGCACCTTCTTTTATGACATTTGTATTTTCTTCAAAATAACTTATTTCTAGATTATCATATTTAAATTTTAGATTACAGATTACTTTATCTCTATATAGATCAAAGTATAGTTTAGTAGTTGGTTCTTTTGCTATTATAATATCATCTATTGTTTCATCTAGTTTGATCTTATCTTTTATTGATGGTAGAATGCTTTTTGAAAACATATTAATATCTTCTTTTTGAAATATTAGATTTTCTATATCATTTGCTAATAATATCATTAGTAAGTTTCTATCTTTACTGTTTAAATGATACAATTTGTTCTCTACTTGAATGTATTCTAAATCTCCAGTTATAATGGTTACTTTATCGATGTTTTCAAAATGTAATTTATACTTTTCATTTTCCTTATTTAGTATTGTTGGTAAAGGATAACTATCTTCCATACTGATTATTTTATATCCATTTAAAGTATATTCTGTATTCTTTAATCTTTGCAATATATTTTTTAAACTATTTCTTCTTAAATGTAGTTGTTGATACGAATATCTGCATAGTTCTTTTAATGATTGTATTTCATCTATTATCTCTTTATCATTATTGTTAAAATATTGGGTTGTAGGATTATATGAAAATTGTTTCCCAACATACAGTTCTTCTTCATTATTAATGGCATCTAGTAAACTTGATAGCTTGTTATTTGAACATTTATATAATTTATTTAAACCTATTTCTAAGGCAATATATCCCACATCATCGGAGTAGCCAAATGTACTTTCTGTTGTTATATTAACTTTTAATGTTAGTTCCTGTTTAACATTTTTTATATCTTTTACTTCGCTTAGAAAGTGTAATACTGTTTTGGTAAAAGAGGTTAATGTATCATCATCTAATTCTTGATCGAAAATGTCATCTTGATAGTGATATAAGCATGCTGCTATATGTTTACAACTTTTATATGAATGAAATTGGGGACAATCGCATTCCAAGTATGTAATATCTCCATTATTTTTAATTTCGATTTGACAATCATAATAATATATTCTTCTTTCTGATTCAACTTTGAAATTATATTTAGTTAGCTCATTTTCATTTATTTTGTGATTTAGCCTTACATAATTTTTATAATAGTTTTTTCCTTTGATATAATCAGGATAATTTATGTAGTATAAAATTTCTCTTTCGTGATTTTTGTTATTATTTTTTATAGTTGTTTGTAACACTTTACCACCTACTTCATATTCGATTATTATACTATGAATTAGCATTTTTGTCATTTGTTCTGTTATGTTTTAAATTTTTATAATCAAATTTGTAATTTTATATTTCTGGCACTCCTATGTAGTTTTTGTTATTTACTTGAAAGTATATTGTACATATAATACCAGCCATTAAAAAACAACTACCTAATAGTTTTATTGCAAATAAATTCTTTCTATTTTCACTTGCATTTTTATAATTTCTGTAATTTCTATAAAAAAATACTATATATAATATAAAGGTTACTAATAAAATAAAGTCAAATATATCATTGGCTTCTTTTTGATATTTATATTCTTTAGTTATTACATATTTTTT
>CATKYP010000079.1 GCA_949840855.1 uncultured Bacilli bacterium
AATTCAGAAGAATTAAAAACTATAGGAAGATTAAAGAAAAGTAGTTTTACAAGAGAAAGAAAAATGGGATTTACAAAATTAATGAAATATATTCTAAATAAGAAAGGGCTAACTACAAGTATGGAGATTAATAAATTTTATAACGATGTCAATGAAGAAGAAAATATATCCAATCAGGCATTATTAGACCAAAGGTTAAAATTAAACCCAAAAGTATTTATAACATTAAATACAGATTATTTGAAATTATTTTATCAAGAACACAAAGAAGAAGTGAAATTATATAAGGGCTATTTATTAAAAGCAGTAGATGGAAGTGATTTTGAAATACCAAATACAAAAGAATCCAAAAAAGCATATTGAACAGTAGGAACAAAAGTAGCAGATAAAGAGAATACTATAGCAAGGGCAACAGTATCTGTATGTTATGATGTGTTAAACAAATACATCATTGAAGGATTTATATCATCCTATCGAACAAGTGAAAATAAAAGTGCATTAGAACATTTAAAACATGATCAAGAAATCACAAAAGATTATAAATCAATTTATATAATGGATAGAGGTTACATTTCAATAGAATTTATGCTTTCATGCATAAAAAATAATAGTAAATTCTTAATTCGATTAGATAATTCGTTTTTCCTTGTATTTTTTCTTTGTTATAGATGTTTGCAATAGTGCTATAAGAATTGCCTTCAAAATATAAATTAAATATTCTTATAATTATATCTTTTGTTAATGGATCAGGAACTAATTTTTTATCAACTCGTTTAAATCCAATAGGACAAACTGCTGGAATATGACTTTGCTTAATGGCACCTGTCATACCAACTTTAGTTCTCTCACTTGTTCTTTCTATTTCGTTTTGTGAAACTGACATCATAATTCTAGTTACCATTTTTCCATTAGCTGTCGTTGTATTAATATCATCATTAGCACATACTAAATCAAATCCATATTTTTCAGAGGTTTTAAGTAAGTTTTCCCAGTCATATATACTTCTTGATAATCTATCTAGTTTTAAAGCAATAACAGTGTTTATTTTGCCTTTTTTAGCATTATCTATTAATCTATCAAATTCTGGTCTATGATTACCTGTTTTAGCGCTTATTCCAGCATCGGTATAGTAATCATATATCTTATAACCTTTAAACTTACAAAGTGCCTCTAATCTTTCTTTTTGTTCTGGTAAACTAAAACCTTCTTTTGCTTGATCTTCGGTAGATACTCTTACGGAACACATATACCGTATTATTTTAAAACACTAGATATCATCAATTTTGCTTACAAAATAAATATCAATATCACTATTGGTACTCAAATAAAACAAGAAAAAGTCCATATTGATAAATTAAATATAACTTTATCATTAGGACTTTAAAATAGCATATTTTAAATTTAAAATAATTGTTGAATAATAAAAATAGTTTTCATTACTTGTAAAACTATTTTTATATATATCATTTATAAATGTAATTTAGGTGGAGTGGCATCCATTTTTCTCAATTGTTTGGTTTTATTCAATTGAATCTTAATTTCATTATTAAATTTATTTTCTAAATCTTGAACATATCCATCTTGCCAATCCAATAAATCAGCAATCTCTCCAAATGTATTTAGCATTAACGATATATTACCATTAGCCCTGTTAACTAAATTACTATAAATTTTATCTGTCATAACGTTCTCATCAAAAAATCTTTTAGAGTTATCTGTTATATCATTATATAATTTAATTCTTTTTTTTATAATTTGTTTGACAACATCTACATTTCTTCCATACGTAGCTGTTATAATAGAATAACCTTTATTCTCCATTTCAATTTGTCTATTTCTATCTTCAAGTGATAAATCATCGACAGTAATTAAAGTTTTATCAAATAAATCAAAATACTTACTCATAATTTTTTGCACATAAGCACTACTACCATTAATCCAATCAAAACGATCAATCGCTAAAGTTAATGTGTTACTTCCAAACTTTTTTTTAAATCTTTCTAATATTTCTGATGATATTTCAGTAGGCATTAAATATCTTTGTAATTCTTTTTTTTCATAGTACATATTATTGATACAATCATTCGTATTTCTAGATATCTTTTTTAACAATTCTTCTATGTCTTTAAAATCAGACTCATACGTTAAAATATAATTTGCACTTATATAAGACAATAATTTCCAAGAAAATATTAATTCGTAATAATGATTTAAAAATCTTTCATCAAAATTTTCGTTAGGTATATTTGAAAATAAAGTAATTGGATCAAATTGCATCAACATAATTTGATTTTCAGTACCAAACCCTTTGTCTTGAGTGTTATGAAGAATCACACTTTTTCCTGTTCCTCTACCACCGTTTAAAATTATTTTTTTTGAAGAATTTTCTATTATTTCTTTACTCAATAAATCTGCTGGTTCTCTTATAAATTGTTCCATTTTAATTATTTCATGTGGCTTTATATATTTAATCATTCAAAAACCTCCCTCTCCAAGTATTATAACATAATTTTTAATAATTACATTCATTTTTAAATCAGAAAAATTAAACATATCAATAAATATGTGGAATAAATTCTTTCTTATATTTGATATTATATTCATCAGAATAATAGACATTTTTATAATTATTTTGAATTAAATAAGTACAAAATTGTCTTACAGCAGTATATCTTAAGGCATGAGTATTATTAGATTCATTCTCTCTTTTCATTAACCAGTTATTGTATAATTCTTCACTTATTTCTTTTTTATCTAAATTATTATCATTAAAGTATTTATCAAGTTTGTCATACCAATAAATCGTTTTTTTATTATAATCATATCCCATGCTTTTCTTATACTTAACAAACTCATCAAATTCATTTTTAAATATGCTTATAAAATTCATAGTTTTACCTCTAAAGATAATTATTTTAAATTATTTACATCAATAGTTAAATATTTTTGTGTAGTTTTAATAGTTGAATGACCTAGCACAGAAGATATTGTAGTTATAGGTGTATTATCTTTTAATAAATTACTAGCAAGACTATGTCTTAATGAATGTGTTCCATGATGCTTATTTGAATAATCGATATTTGCTTTATCTAAATATTTTGTAACCATTACTCCAAAACTTTTTGAATGATATTTTCCCTTTGGAGCATAGTTGGTTGTGAATATATAATTATCATTCATATCTTTTTTTACATTTTTAAGATAATCTAATAATGGATATTTAACTTCATCTATTAAAGGTAGAGTTAATGTATTTTGTGTTTTTTGTTGAACTATATTTATTGTATTTAAATTCCAATTTATGTCACTTAATTTTAAATCAATAACATCACTTATTCTTAGACCAAGATAAATTAACAAAGTTAATATTAGATAATCTCTTTTACCTATTGATGTATTAATGTCTACACAATTTAATAAATTTTCAATTTCATCATTGTTATAATAAGAAATTAAGTTACTTCTTGATTGTCCAACTATCCTTGGAAATAAACAACTACCATTAAAATTAATTCTCTTAGTATCATAAAGCCAATTTACAATTCTTCTTACTTCATAGGTTAATTCTTCTTTGTATCGTAGTGAATAATCTAAATTATTAATAAAATCATAACAATGTATTTTTTCTAATTGACTAATATCATTAATTTTAGTTAATGAATTAAGAAATAATTTTGTTTTAATTAATTTACATTTTTTAGTAATAGGTTTAATATCTTTGGTATTCAAATAATTTTCATACTCCCTATAAACATCACAAAATTTGTCATTTGAAATAATTATATTGGCATGCTTTTTTAAATAATTTCCAGTAGCTTTAAATTCTAACAAATTTTTAAGATATTTGATTTTATCTAATTGATTATTATTAATTGGATTATAATAATCGAAATTGTAAGTTTCTTTAACAAAATCAGCTATAATTTCTTCATTTAAAGAATTTGTATTATTATCTAATAAATATTTTAAGAGTTTATTCATTTGTACTTTAATTCTTGAAATTCTAGATTCACTATACCCATCATTCACCATCCTTTCAATAAAATCTAAAATAATAGTATTATATGTATTCAATAACATCATCTCCTTCTTTTTTTGAATACCACAATACTATACACAAAAAATTATGTGGAGTAAAAACAAAAAGAACCTAAGTAAAATAAGGGTTCTTTTAACTAACTCCAGATAATATTAAACTCCACATAAGGTTACTATAATGGAATTATAGTTTTTAAAAATAATCATTTTAAAATCTTTACATAACCATTATCGCATTCATAATGTAAGCTCTTATAAAACTCATTAGCACCAACATTATCTTTGTCAGCTAATAGACAGATAAATTCACAATTCATACTTTTAGCCATTTTTTCAATATATTTAAATAATCTAGTACCTATTTTAAGTCTTCTATATTCTTTTTTTACACGAACGCTCCAAATCGTTATAAATGGATTATTTTCTTCAAAAATATCATGATGGATAATTGCTTTGGCAAAACCTACAATTACATTATTATATTTTGCTACAATCAGTTGATAATCAGGATTATCTTTAATTTGACTAAATGTTTGTTTCATTTTAGTTCTATTTGTATTCATTGGTCTTTCGGCATCATAAAGTTGTGCTACTTCTTCTAAATCTTCCTCTGTTAATTTACCAAACATTAATTCAAAACTTTCATACATATTTTATAATCCCCCTTTATTTTTTTGATATAGTCTTTTTCAGAGTTAAAATTATCCCATTTTCTTCTAGTGCTTCAGATAAATATTGTCTAGGTTTCATTATTATTCTTTCATAATTATTAGCTTGTTCAAATAAATCAACTAAACTAGAAAATTCTTTTTCCCTTCTAGCAATGAATTCATCACTATTACCTCTTTTTTTGAATCGCTCTACATATTCATCAAAATTATCTCTTGTAGGACAAACTAGTATAGTTCTTAAATTCTCAACTTGTGATGCAATATTAGAACCGTCATAAGCTTTAAATACGTGATCGATGAATGGAGATACAACTATTTTTTCTTCATTAAGTAATTTTATTGCATCAGCAAGAAAATTTTGAGGATAATCTGGATTTTCTGTTCTTAAATTTGTTGATCCTTTTCTCTGTTCAAGTGGCAAAT
>CATKYP010000080.1 GCA_949840855.1 uncultured Bacilli bacterium
ATTAGCATTTTTTTCATTTATATAATTAGCAAGTTTCCATATTCCAGCATCATAATTAATTTGTACTACTTCTCCTTTTGGTGTAAATGAATCATTATGTATTGTTGCATATTTATTTCCGCCAATATCAAAAAAACGTAAATTTATATTTTCTTTATTCATAATTTTATACTCCCTAATTAATTAATTTTCTTGTCCTAGTAGTCATATAACAAACTTCTTTATTTACCTTTTCATTTCTTGTAACTGTCTGAACTTGCTTTGCGATATTGTAACTATTGACATTTTTACTATTGTATATATTGCATCCTTCAGTTACACTAGAAACTTTTGCTAATCCATAATTGTATTCATATAAATCATAATAATACTTTGGTCCATTTGAACAAGTGTGTGAACAATTAGAATAGTCTGCTCCAATAAATTTATAGAACTTGTTTCCTCCAAAACTAGGTGTAACAGATGTACTTATTATACCTTTATAAGACCAACTATTAGTAGATGTTTTTGGAGGGAGTGTAAGAATTTCATCATAATTTCCTAAAGTACGATAAGTACTTCCTTGTATTGTTACATAATTATAATTTTTACAAACTGAGGTATATATATTGCCAGTAAATTTTAATACTAACGAATTAGTTGTATAATTCTTGGGGATTGTAGTTTCTTCTATTCTTTTAGTCACTTTTACTTCTTTTAAACAATTTTTATCATTTATATCACAAGTAATTTCTTGTGTATTACAAGATGTTTTAATCTCACTAGACCAAGAACTGAATTTTGACAATTTGATAGTTGGTTTGTTGATTACAGGTACTTGTATTTCTTTATCTTTATCTTTTTCTATACTCTCATCTTTTTTAATGTGATTTTCTTCCTTTTCTTCTATTATAGTATTGTTTTCTTCTACTATATTATTTTTTGAATTGTCCGCAAATAATGTTTCTTTATCATCTTTCTTGTTATCCTTTATTAATTCTTCCTTGATAGAATCTTTCTCACATATAGTACTAGCACAATAATCATATTCTCCTACGTGAATTAGTAAATAATCAGTTTTAGATTCACATGTAATAAATACTTTTAACAAGTAATCATCCTTTAGCTTTGTTAATTTGGCATATGATTTATTAATATCACATTTTTTGTTATTAACATAAAGTTCTGTTAATATCTTATCTTTTATCAATTGTTTTAGTGTAACTAATTCAATATCTCCCTCTTTTTTTGGTAACTTTTCTTTTTTATAATATATGATAGCTGCATCTTTTAATTTTTGAAGACTTTCTTTCATACTATTAGCACTTACATTTTTTTCACTAACTTTAATACTAGTAGTATTTTTCGATTTGTTGCTAGGTTTATATGAAATGAATTTAGGTAAAAGCCAGATAATCAAAATAACTATTGATAAAATTAATATTACTTTTAAAATTAGCCTACGAGCAAAAATACCATTATGTATGTAATCTTCTGTATACATTAAGCTCCACCCCCATTAATGTCACTTATAATATCACAAAAAGCCTTATTTGTCAATATTTTTCTTTAATAGAACTATTGTTTCTCCTTCAT
Organism: uncultured Bacilli bacterium; assembly: GCA_949840855.1. Classification (GTDB taxonomy): domain Bacteria; phylum Bacillota_I; class Bacilli_A; order RF39; family UBA660; genus UBA2730. Next base: position 1,576 of record CATKYP010000080.1, read on the forward strand.
TAAACATATTAATTTTGTAACTCTTAACAATTTTATTTCTTCTTAGATCATTATGAATACATTTTCTTAAAATTCCTGTTCCTTTTCCGTGTATTATTACTAGCTTATTTTTATTTAACTTATAATTATCCAAAATAAATTCTTTAACTATAATACTAGCATATTCACTGTCAAAACCATGTAAATCAATGATGGGGGTATTTGATGAGATCATTTTTATATCCTTCTTTCAATACAAATTATATATCAAGTAGTTTTAAAAGTCTATGTATTTGTTTTTCAAATTTAAATTCTCTGCTTGTCAAAAGGAAATTGGAATAAATTTAATTTTCACACTTGACCGAATTTTTAAAAAATTATCGACGTTCGGTCTTTTCGTCGTGCCAACTTTTACTATTTCATATATATTTCAAAAATGTTTCAATTTTCTATTGACACATTATAGTTGGTCTCTTTCATATATTGCCATAGTTCTTCTTTTACTTTCACCAGTCAATCCTAATTTTTCTGAAACATCATCTTGTGTAAGTCCTCTAAGCTGTCTTGCAAAGGCAATTCTTTCCCCTTGTGATAAATTTGTTAATTCAAAAAATTTCATTTATATTCTCCTTTTCTTTTTAATAAAAAATGGCTAAGACATAATTATCTTAACCTAATCACAACATTTTTTAAAATTATTATTGTACTAATTATCGCATTTTTTTGCCTCCTTTTTTATGTCGCAGAAATCACTATTTTTAAGCAAAAAAGACCAAGATTTTGAAATCTTAGTCTAATTTTAAATACAAATATCTATTTTTATATGAATTTTTAACTTATCATTAAATCAATTTTCAAACATATTTTAATGTCATTATTTTCAATAATTATAAGGGTTTAAGTAGGTTCGCTACTGCGGACTATTTGTTCTCCTTTTCGCGTATGGATGCTTGTGCTGCTGCAAGAGTTGCCACTGGTATTCTAAATGGAGAGCAAGAAACATAATCAAGACCAATTTTATGACAAAATTCTACTGACTTTGGATCTCCACCATGTTCTCCACATATACCAAGTTCAATATAAGGATTTATACTTTTTGACAGTTTTGTAGCTAAATCAATCAGTTTTCCTACTCCTTCTATGTCTATCGAAGAAAAAGGATCATAAGTTAAAATGTTATTATCGTAATAATCTTTTAAAAACTTAGAGGCATCATCTCTTGAAAAGCCATATGTAAGCTGAGTTAGATCATTTGTTCCAAAGCTAAAGAATTCTGCAACTTCTGCAATTTCGTCTGCTTTAATTGCAGCTCTAGGTATTTCTATCATAGCTCCTATTTTATATTCAACTTTCTCAGCTTTTTCTTGTTCTACCTTTTTTATCTCATCCATAATGATATTTTTTACAAAGACATATTCCTTTTTATCCCCTATTAATGGTATCATAATTTCTGGTTTTACATTTAATCCTTTGTTTTTTACGTTAATAGCTGCTTCTATTATTGCTCTAGCTTGCATTCTAGCGATTTCTGGATATGTTACATCAAGTCTACAACCACGGTGTCCCATCATTGGATTAAACTCTTTTAATGATGCAATCTTCTCTTTTAGTTCTTGAGGATTCATATTTAAGCTTTGAGAAATCCTTATTATTTCTTCTTCCTTTTTAGGTAGAAATTCATGTAGAGGGGGATCAAGCAATCTAATGATTACAGGTAAATTATTCATAGTTACAAACAGATTCTCAAAATCTTCTCTTTGATAGGGTAAAATGCTATTAAGTGCTTCTTCTCTAACTTCTTTATTTGGAGCAACAATCATTCTTCTAAAATTAAATATTCTCTTTTCGTCAAAAAACATATGTTCTGTTCTAGAAAGACCTATTCCTTCTGCACCAAATTTTTTTGCTTGCTCAGCATCTATTTTGGTCTCAGCATTTACTCTAATTTCTAATTTTTTTATGTCCCTAGCCCATTCCATAAATTTTTCAAAATTCCCTGATATTTCAGGGGACCTTTTTTCTAATTTTTCACCATAGACATTTCCCGTTGATCCATCTAAACTTATAATTGAATTTCTATCGAGTATTAGACCATCTCTTGTAGTAACTGTTTTATTTATAGAATCTATTATAATACTATCACAACCAGAAATACAACATTTACCCATTCCACGGGCTACTACAGCCGCATGTGAAGTCATTCCTCCCCTTACTGTCAAAATTCCATTAGCAAGATTCATTCCTTCTATATCTTCAGGTGATGTTTCTTCACGAACAAGTATTAAATCTTTATTGCCATTATTATAATTTTCTTGTACCTCTTCTTTAGAAAAGCATATTTTTCCATAAGCTGCTCCAGGGCTTGCTGCTAGACCTTTTGCAATTACTTTAGACTTTGCTAAGGATTCTTCACTAAATACAGGATGCAGTAATTGATCTAGTTTTTTGGCATCAACCATCATTAAAGCTTCTTCTTTAGATATTTTTCCTTCTTCTACAAGGTCTACTGCAATATTAACTGCTGCTTGTGGAGTTCTTTTACCGTTTCTTGTTTGTAAGATATATAGTTTACCTTCTTCTATAGTAAACTCCATATCTTGCATATCTTTATAATGATTTTCCAATCTTTCACAAATATTTTTAAATTCTAAATAACAATCTGGCAATACATTTTGGAGTGTTGTAATAGGCTCTGGTGTACGTATTCCTGCTACAACATCTTCACCTTGGGCATTTATTAAATACTCCCCATAAAGTTTTTTCTCTCCTGTTGATGGATTTCTACTAAAACAAACTCCTGTTCCAGAATTTTTGCCCATATTTCCATATGCCATCATTTGAACATTAACCGCTGTTCCCCAAGATTCATTGATATCATTTAATTTTCTATAGGTTTTTGCTCTATCTGTATTCCAACTTCTAAATACGGCCTTAACAGATTCTAATAGCTGTTCTTTAGGATCCTGTGGAAAGGATTTTCCTGTTATGTTTAAATATTCTTTTTTATAACATCTAATTACATATAATAAGTCTTCTGCGGTAAGCTCTGTATCATTTATAATATTTTTTTCTTTTTTTATTTTATCAAATAATCCTTCAAAGGATGATTTAGGTAAATTCATTACAACATCACTATACATTTGAATAAGCCTTCTATAGCTGTCATAAGCAAATCTAGTATTATTAGTTTTTTTAGAAAGAGCAATGCATACTTCATCATTCATTCCTAAATTTAGAATAGTGTCCATCATTCCTGGCATTGATATTCGTGCCCCACTTCTAACTGATACTAATAAAGGATTTTCTATATCTCCTAATTTTTTTCCTGTATCTGTTTCAAGTTCTTCTATCTTTTCATATATTTCATCTATTATTTCTTTAGATAAGTTTTCTCCTTCGTTGTAATATTTATTGCATACTTCTGTTGTAATAGTAAATCCATTAGGAACAGGAAGTGATAGAGAGCTCATTTCTGCAAGGTTCGCCCCTTTTCCTCCTAGAATATTTTTCATATCCTTATTTCCCTCTTTAAATGAATATACATATTTCATAAAATCATCCCCAA
>CATKYP010000081.1 GCA_949840855.1 uncultured Bacilli bacterium
TCAATAAAATTTAAATATTTATCAACAAACTCATCAAAATAATCTCCATACATTAATCTAACAAATGTTAATAGTTTTTCTTTTGTACCTTTTGGTGAATAAATATTAATTTTATGTTTCATCCCCAAAACTTCAATGTTAACAATAAATGTAGGAAAATCTAAAATATGATCTGAATGTAAATGTGTTAATAGAATTGTATCTATTTCTTTTAAGTCGTAATTTTCTTTAATTAATTGCTTGATTGTTCCCGGTCCAATATCTATTAGAATATTATTCTCAATTATCAAACTAGCACAATTTGATTTTGAATAGATGGAACCTGTACCTAGAATTTTCACTTTCATTGTACCACCAATATAATTTTACTATAAAATTGCATTTTTTTTAAGACATTTAAGAAAATTTATGTTAGAATATTATTAGAAATTGATATTTAAGTATCTATTTCCAATTTACGAGGAAAAGTTTGAAATAACTTAACCACTCGCTCCATTGAGAGAATTACTCACACCATCGTGTGAGTTTTATATTGCAAATTTATCCTATATCACTCGTTGATATGGGATTTTTTCATGTTTGAAAGGAGGATTTACAAATGAAAATAACCATAGAACCTTTAGAATTTCCTTTATGTGTTAAAGAAAAACTTATGAAGATACCTAAAATATCAAAACTACATATTGAATTTGTAAATGGGAAAAATATTCATTTTGATAAAACCAATCTTTCAATCAATGAACCACACAAAGTTATTATTAGTAATGAAGAATCTTGTATAATACTTCTTTCCTATCCAAATGATAATAATTTATATCTCAAAGATAGTTTAGAAATTATTACTCTTGAATCTATAAAATTTTTGATTTTAAAAATGTTGTAAAAAATAAATTTTTTAAAATTTTATTTTTCCCTTTATTTATAAGGGTTTGCAAGCAAAAATTATTTTTCAATGTCCGTTTACTTTCCGGTTAAAATGTGGTATTATGGTAATATACGAAAATTGTAAGAATTCGTATATTTTATGTATTTTTGTAGTTCTTAACACAAGGAAATTCTCTTGTGTTTTTTTGTCGTTCAAAGAAAGGAGAAGAAAAAATATGAGTGGAGAAAAGAAGAACTTTGTTGTAGGGATTTATCCTCGCGTCAGTACAGAGGATCAGTCTAGATTTGGTTTTAGTTTGGATGAGCAAGAAGAAAGTCTTAAAAGGTTGTGTGAATGGAAAGGATATAAGATTTATAAAGTCTATCGTGAAGAAGGAGTTTCTGCTAAAAGTATGAATCGACCTAAGTTTCAAGAAATGATACAAGATATGAAAGATGGTAAGATAAACAAAATACTTGTTTATAAGTTAGACAGATTAACTCGTTCCATTCAAGACTTAGAAACCATTTGTAAATTGTTAGAAGAATACAAATGTGATTTAGAAAGTGAATGTGAAGAGATTAATACTTCTACTCCTACTGGGGTATTCTTTATGAGAATGACTACTATTCTTGCTCAATTAGAAATTGAGAGAACTTCAGAAAGAACTAAGTTTGGTCTTATGGGAGCAGCCAAGAAAGGACATTTTTCTGGCAAAGCTCCTATTGGTTACCGTAAAATCAATAAAGAACTTGTTATTGATGAAGTAGAAAGTGAAGTTGTAAAAGATATTTTTAAGTCTTATTTAAGTGGTTTATCAGTATGTACTATTACGAAAAAACTAAATGAAAAGAATGCTTTAAGTCGTAATTGGAGAACTACTACTATTGATAGAATGTTGTGTAATTATATCTATGCAGGCAATTATCAACATCGTAAAAGAATACAAAACGAAGAAACTATCCTACTTGAAGATGTATGCCCTGCTATCATTGATAAGCATGATTTTGAGTTGGTTCAAAAGCAAAAAGAAAAGAACCTAAAGAACTATACTCGAAAACACACCTATGTTTATATGCAGAAGATTGTCTGTTCAAAGTGTAATAAAATTATGGGCGGTTCTTCTACTACATCCAAGAATAAACCTACTCAAATCTATTACAAATGTAATTGTTGTAATACTAGAATTAATGAGAAGAAAATTGAACAGCCATTAATGTTCTTCTTAAATGATATGCTAGATTATTACTTACTTATAGATAACAACTATAAATCGTTTTTTAACGAAGATTTAACAATAGAAATAAAAAGATATGAGAAGATATTAAAAGACTTGAATACAAAGCTACAAAGGATTAAAAACGCCTATTTAAATAGTAGTATTGAACAAGATGACTTTATAGATGAAGAAAAAAGTATTAAAATGCAAATTGAAGAAACAAAGATTAAACTAAATAATTTGAATAATGCTGATGAAAATCTAAATCATAAAGAAGATTTAAGACTTTATAACAATCTATTTCACCTAGAAAAAATGAAATATAAATCTTACTATGTTAGAAAGAATGGACTATGGAATAAACTCACTAAAGAACAAAAGACAGAACTAATAACTAAATATATAGATTCTATTGAAATTGAAAAAAAGAAAGATGAAATCATTATTAAGAAAATCAATATCAACAAAAAGGAAATTCAAAATATTGGTTATATGTTTAGAAATGATTGCTTTGATATGGCAGTTAATATTAATGACAGAGATATTATTTTTTCTAATGAACGAACTAAAGAAGATATTACAAAATATATTAAATCGTTAAGTAAATTTTATAAAATAGCACCTATTACCATTGAAAAAGACAAGTTGGATATTGCCAGTTTATCTAATAATTCTTTATTACAAATTATACCTAACAAAAAGGAAAATAAATTTGATAAAGAGAAATATACTTTATTACAGATAGGTGCTTAAAATTAATTCAAAATTATGATAAAATAGTTTTTAGAAAAATCACTATTCTAGGAGGTTTGTATGCTAAAATCTGTATTATCTAATAAAGTTGAAATAAGAACAAATTCATTAAATGGCAAAGGTATATTTGCTAAAGAAAATATTAAAAAAGGAGAAATAGTATTTATTAAAGGTGGTCATATACTAACAAGAGATGAAATATTTTCCTCTGGAGTAATAAATAGTTATTTTCCTATTAGTGATGAATATTTTCTAGGTGCTACTAATAAAGATGAAGAAGATCAAATAAAATTATACCAAAACCATTCATGCAATCCTAATGTTGGGTTACATGGAGAAATTACATTTATAGCAATGAGAGATATAGAAAAAGACGAAGAATTAACTGTTGATTATGCTTTTATAGATAATGAAGATTATTCATTTGAGTGTACTTGTGGTTCAAACAATTGCAGAAAAATAATTACAGGATTTGATTGGAAAATAAAAGAATTACAAGATAAACATTATGAATACTTTGCACAATATTTAAAAGATAAAATTGATAATGAAAGGAGAACAAAATGATAGAATATAAGAAAATTGATATTACTCATAAACAGGATTTAAAGAAACTAATTGAAGATGTTTTAACCAAATTAGAAAGAAAGGAATTCTTTATCCCATTTACAGAAGATGAAATCGAAGGAATGTTTGATCCAGATACAACTATAATATATGGTGCTTTTGATGATGATAAACTTGTAGGTACAGCACAGTTATATTTACAAGAATCATATGTTAAGGATATTAAAGAAATTATTGATTTAAACGATAATAAGGTTGTTGAACTTGGTGGCTATTTAGTATTAGAAGAATATAGAAATAAAGGTATAATGAAAAAACTTGAAACTATTTTAGTAGATGAAGCAAGAAATAATGGTTATGAATTTATTGTTATAACTATTCATCCAGATAATGTTCCATCTAATAAAGTTGCTGAATCTATAGATGCAAAAATAGTTATGACTACAAATTTAGGAGACTATTTAAGAAATATATATCTTTTAAAATTGAAATAAGAAAATAATTTATATTCAAGAGCTTCAGCTCTTTTTTTGTTGTCTAAATTTAGAAAGGAGGCAAAACTATTAACTACTTTTTTCAAGTAGTCGTACCCCAAATTCTTGATTATTTTAAGGAAAATAAAGAAGTAATTCCTAACTATCTAATGCTTGAAGTTTTAAGAAAAGATAAACAATATCAAGAACAAATTGAGAAGATTTTAGAATTATCCAAGGAAGAAAATAAAAATAATCAGAAAGGAAAATAAAAAATGAGCTATGCAATTTTTAGAGGTGAAGGGATTAAAACATTACATGAATTATCACAAAAAGGTAGTCATAATGAGAGGACAAAAGAAAAATATAAATCTAATCCTAATATTAGAGTTGAAGATAGTAAAAATAATATTGAAATAATAAAATGCAATAAGTATGTAGACAAATTTTATGAAATGACAAGAGAGTATCAAAAAGAACATTACGATAGAATGAAGAATATGAGATCTGATAGAAAAAAGTCTTTTCATGATATGGTTAATGATTCTAAAAGTGTTGTTGCTGATGAAATGATATTCACAAGTGATAAAGACTTTTTTAAAAATATGAGTAAAGAAGAATTACTCCACTGGGCAAATGAAACTATGAATTTTGTTTATGAAGATTTAGGTTATACGAAAGAACAAGTCTTACACGCCGTTATTCATATGGATGAAAAAGTACCTCATTTACACTGTGTTGTTGTTCCACTTGTTAAAAAGTATGATAAACGAACAGGTACTATAAAATACACTATTTCCAAACGATCATATGTCAAAGATAAAGTTCATTTATGTGAATTACAAGATAAATACCATGAGCGATTAACCAAGAAAGGATTTAAATTAGAACGAGGAGAAAAACACACAGGAGTTAAACATTTATCAATGGGACAATTTAAAAATGTTGCTAGATATTATGACAGACAAGCATATAAAAGTAAGAAAAAAATAGAAGAACAATACTGGAAAATAAAAGGTTCATTACAAAATTCAAAAAAGAAAGCTCTAACTGATAAAGTAATTATTGATGGAGAAATTTATCATATTCTATTAGATTTTTTAGATATGTATAGTGAAGAAATTCAAACTATGGTAACAAGTAGAAAATTCGTTGAAAGTTTAAATGAATTTACTTGTGATTATAGAAAATTAGAAAAACAATTTAAAAATAGTCTTATTGATATT